>JBPOJK010000129.1:0-2862 GCA_052033675.1 Pseudomonadota bacterium | reverse complement strand
ATTCCGGCATAACGGGATTTAAGCGCCGTAAAGTTGGTGACTTTGCAATTATCCGGGAAATCTTTTTCACCACGTTTATAGACCCATAAGCCAAGTGCCATCCCAATCGCGGCTAAACCGAATCCGGCGTGCCACGCTACTTTTTCTGCCACAAAACCAACTGCAGTTGGCGCAATTACCGCACCAATATTAATCCCCATATAATAAATATTGAATCCCTGCACGCGCTGGTCTTCCTCGTCGTCGCGGTAGAGCTTGCCGACCATTACCGAGACATTAGGTTTTAGTAGTCCGGTTCCGGTGGCGATACAGCCCAAACCAAAATAGAATAAACCGAAATTTAATTCTGAAACGGCCATGGTGACGTGTCCAAGTAAGATCATTACGCCGCCCATAAAGGCAACTTTGGCATAACCATAGAGACGGTCGGCGAGAAATCCGGCCAAGGTGGTCGATAAATAAACATAGGTAACATAGCTGCCGAAAATTATCATTGCCATGTCATCGGGGATGTGTGCGGCTTTGGTTAAAAAAAGTACCAGAACCGCGTTTAGACCGTAGAAACTAAAACGTTCCCACATTTCAGTGAAAAATAAGCGTTTTAAACTTTTTGGATGTCCAGACCAACCAAGTGCCATTATGTTCTCCTGATAGCATTTTACTGATGTTACGCACGCGCCTTATGTTTTAGTGCTAAATTCTTTATTATGCGTAACGGCATACTTATAATTAAAATCACTGGATTTTATCATCTCTGGTAAGATATAAAAGCGCTACTTTTGATGGAATTAGTAATATTCTAACAATGACTTGTTTTACTATGTGCTCGTATGCTATAATCTGGGGTTCTATTTTGTAGAACAGGGTAAGGTGAAGCATTTTACTACACCTCGTTGCAAGGCGGGTTGTAAGAAAGTGGCTTTATGCTTGGAGGCTTCGGGTGTGGTGCCCGGGTTTCAGTATTTTAAATAAAAGAAGGAAGATAATGCCTACTATTAACCAATTAGTAAGAAAACCTCGCGTGAGTGTTCGTTACAAGAGTAAATCTCCTGCATTGACGAACTGTCCTCAACGCCGTGGCGTGTGTGTGCGTGTTTACACCACCACTCCTAAAAAACCAAATTCTGCATTACGTAAAGTGTGCCGGGTGCGTTTAACCAATGGATTTACCGTAAATAGCTACATCGGTGGTGAAGGTCATAACCTTCAAGAGCATAGTGTGGTATTAATTCGTGGCGGCCGGGTAAAAGATTTACCAGGTGTGCGTTACCATACAGTTCGTGGATCACTGGATTTAGCTGGTGTTAAAGATCGTAAACAAAGCCGTTCTAAATACGGTGCTAAACGTCCTAAATAATAAGATTTGGGTTTTTAAAGGATTAAATTATGCCTAGACGTAGAGAAGTCGAAAAGAGACAAGTGTTGCCGGATCCTAAATTTGGAAACCAAACACTATCAAAATTTATGAATATTATTATGGAAAGCGGAAAAAAAGCAGTAGCCGAGAAAATCGTTTATGGTGCTTTGGATCTTGCTGCTACTAAATCAAAAAAAGATGCAATTGAAATTTTTACTTCAGCTTTAGAGGCTGTTAAACCGATCGTTGAGTTAAAGTCTCGCCGGGTTGGTGGCGCAAATTATCAAATTCCGATTGAGGTTGCACCAGAGCGTCAAGTTGCGCTAGCTATGCGCTGGTTGCGTGATGCTGCACGTAAACGTGGTGAAAAGTCAATGGACATCCGTTTAGCAAACGAAATGTTGGAAGCTCTTGAAGGTCGCGGTGCTGCTATGAAACGCCGTGAAGAAACTCATCGTATGGCTGAAGCTAATAAAGCTTTTGCGCACTTCCGTTATTAATATTGGAGAGCACATTAAATGGCAAGAAAAACTCCGATTGAAAGATATCGTAATATAGGTATTTCAGCGCACATTGATGCGGGTAAGACTACTACAACCGAGCGTGTATTATTCTACACCGGTATTAACCATAAAATTGGTGAAGTACATGATGGTGCAGCAACAATGGATTGGATGGAGCAAGAGCAAGAACGTGGTATCACGATTACTTCTGCGGCTACAACTGCTTTCTGGCGTGGTATGGATGGACGTTTTCCTGAACATCGGATTAACATCATTGATACCCCAGGACACGTTGATTTCACGATTGAAGTTGAACGTTCTATGCGCGTACTAGATGGCGCATGTATGGTTTACTGTGCGGTTGGTGGCGTTCAGCCTCAATCTGAAACAGTATGGCGTCAAGCTAATAAATACAAAGTTCCACGGATTGCATTTGTAAATAAAATGGATCGTCAGGGTGCTAATTTCTTTAAAGTGGTTGATGGTATCAAAAATCGCCTTAAAGGTAATCCAGTTGCGATGCAAGTGCCGATTGGTGCTGAAGAAAAATTTACCGGTGTGGTAGATTTGGTGAAAATGAAAGCAATTGCTTGGGATGAAGCATCTCAGGGAATGAAGTTTGAATACGTTGAGATTCCAGCTGATTTAGTTGAAACTTGTAATGAGTGGCGCTCTAAAATGGTGGAATCGGCTGCTGAAGCTAATGAAGAATTAATGAACAAATATCTGGAAGGTGAAGAGCTTACCGAAGAAGAAATTAAATTCGGTATTCGTCATCGTACGATTGCTTGTGAAATTATTCCAATGTTCTGTGGCTCTGCTTTCAAGAACAAAGGTGTACAAGCGATGTTGGATGCGGTAATTGAATATTTACCTTCTCCAACCGAAGTTCATGCGATTAATGGTGAATTGGAAGATGGTACTCCTGGTACTCGTGAGTCTTCTGATGATGCTCCGTTCTCAGCTTTGGCATTCAAATTAATGAGTGATCCATTCGTTGGT
>JBPOJK010000128.1:0-2243 GCA_052033675.1 Pseudomonadota bacterium | reverse complement strand
TTTTTTCATGATAGAGTTCCTTACAAATTGGCTTTTTATATTCGGGTTAAATGAGCTAGCTATGCCGAAATATTACGGCATCTCGTGCTCTCTACTCAATACAAAATTTGGCATATATTTATATGCCTTTTTAAGTGTTTACATTTTAAACATGGTTATTTACAATCATTATCAGCAATGTTATTTTAGTCGCCAAATCAAAAAATCATATAAAAAGGAATTATCATGAAAACTATGAGCATAATTGCCGCAAGCATTGCTGCAATTACATTAGCTGGATGTGTAGGAGATAATTCTACCGCCACAACCGCCAACAACCAAGCCGCTCAAGCTACCACCAACTCTTGTTTTAATCTAACACCGACCCCCTCAATTAGCGGCTCGCAGTGGTGGGTTTCTGGTACTGTGAATATAAACAACAGCTGTTCCAGTGCACAACCATTAAATGGGGTAGTACTCACCTTAGCGAATACATCTTTACCTATGAATGGTAGCGGTTTTACCATGAATAATTTTACGCCTTATGACAGCAGTAACGGTTTAACATTCGCCAATCAAAATAGCGCAGTTGTCATAACTATTAATTCCGATGCTAATCTTGCGGCAAATGCTTCTGCACAATTCACTTTTGGCGGTACACCCGGTCTATCCAAAGCACCACCGGCTAATTCGTTTACCGTTTATCTTGGCGCTCCAACCGGCGAACCAACACCGACTGTAAGTCCAACCCCAACCGCAATTCCAACGATTGTGCCAACGCCGCTACCATTACCAACCAGCAGTGTAACTACCACTGGAAAAATTTATTATCACTTTTATCTACCGGTTGGAAGTTTGAACGGTGATCACATGGTTTTAGATGGCGATAATTATACCGATCTGATTATCTCAAACATTATCGCAGGAAGTCTCTTGGCACGGATGGTTGATGAAACTTATCCGGGAATTAAATATAATCAGGATTATATGATTGGGAGCATCTGGGCGCAATTACTGCAGGAAAATATTGACAGTGCACAATATTCTCATTTAAGTGATGATATTTCCCCTAATGGTGGCGCAGTAATGGCTGGCGGGCAAGGTGGACCTTATCAACTAAATAATTATGCAGTTGACCTAATCGGTCAGGGATCCGGGCGCGCAATGGCAAACTATGTTGCAATTCAGGCAAATATTGGCTATCCATTAAGTAGTCCACTAACCGCAGTTACTCCACCGATATTTAATAATAAATACCTAGGACCGGTTCTTACCGCTTATTTTCATATCAATGATTTAATCGTAATCCATTTATTGGGCGATGGTTCCTTAGGCTATATCTCAACTCCGGTACCGGATTATATTCAATGTCTGGAAGTATCAAAGACATTACCGGATAGTCCGTTTGAAGTACAAATGAATTATGCTTATAACGCCGGATTCTACGCCGGGCTTAATCAAGCTGCGGCGGCAATGTGCGTATCCAATCCCAGCAAATATAATCAGGTTTATAACGACTATGCTAACGCGGCTGGTAGTAGTTATAATCAATATCCATATCAAGTCAGGTTTTATCTGGATGAAATGTTTAACCGCGCACCTGGTATTGCATCACTTAATAATCATATCGCCTTCAAAACTTCGCAAATGCGTACTATCTTTGCCAAAGTAATCTCCAAAATGGCATATACCGATAAAGTTGGAAATTATTATCTATTTACCGAAACGCAAGCCAATACTGCGTTTGATGCAGCATTGACTGCTTATAGCGTGCCGGTCACCACTACTTTTGATTTTAGCAATGCAAATCATCGTCCATCAATCTATAAAATCCTCTATGGTGCTTTTCTTAATTTGGAGAATTCAACTGGTTTTTTATTTAACACCGTTACTAAAAATCAGCTGATTTTGCTACCAGCTCCAACGCCATCTCCAACCCCGACTACCACTCCGGTACCGAGCCCAACTCCAAGCGCAACGCCGAGTCCGAAACCGACAGTGAGCCCAAGCCCATCGCCGGTTCCTAGTCCGAGCCCAAGCGTGGTGCCAAGCCCGCCTCCGTCACCAGTGCCAACTGTAAGCCCACGCCCGGTACCACCCCAGTCACCGACTCCAGCTCCGGCAAAAACCGGTACTGTGACTATTAGTATGCCAACAGTGGTAAGTGCTTACAACGGAAATCTACAAGTTCAGTTGTTGAACTCCAAAGCTTCGAATGCAGTAGTGGCAACTTACACTGTCAAACAAGGTGCTTCAGTAACTAG
>JBPOJK010000179.1:0-12802 GCA_052033675.1 Pseudomonadota bacterium | reverse complement strand
GGATCTAGCGCCAAAGTCCGTGCCAATGCTACCCGTTTTAGCATCCCTGGACTAATTTCTTTGGGATATTTATTATAGGCAACCTCTTTTAAACCACTAAGTTTTAGTTTTAGAAACGCCAATTCTTTGACCATTGAATATGAATAATCGGTATATTCAAGCATTGGGAACATGACATTTTCTAATACCGTATATGATGAAAATAGCGCTCCCTGCTGGAACATCATTCCCATTTGGCTTAAAACTTTCTTGGTATAGGGATCTTCAATATCGTAACTGGAAATTGTCTCGCCCATCAAAGATATTTCGCCCTCGGTAATTGGTTGCAGCATCAATATTTCGCGTACCAACGTAGTTTTACCACAGCCACTGGCTCCAATAATAGTAACAATCCGGTTGGGCATAATAGTCAGATTAAGATTTTTGTGTACCCACTCACCGGCAAAACAAGTACCTAACGATTTCACTTCAATAATTGGGCTCTGCGTTTTAGTTGTCATAGCGGCCTCACATCTTTAATATTTTGAATACGATAGCAAAAACCGCATCAACAAAAATGATCAGACAAATTGACATTACCACACTGCGGGTAGTTTGAGTACCAATACTCTCGGCATTACTTTTTACCCGAAAACCACAAAAACAGCCAACCATAGCAATAATCCACGCAAAAGCAAATGTTTTGGAAATTCCGATTACATAATTATTTATTGACACATATGACTGCAAGCGATGTAAAAATAGACTATAGCTGATATCAAGTGAACTACTTGCCACAATCATCCCCCCCCCCATACTGGCAGCGTCGGCAATCATGGTTAAAATCGGCAGCGAAATCAATAATCCAATCAGCCGCGGAATAACCAAGCGTCGAATTGGCGAAATTCCCATCGTTCGCAGGGCATCAATCTCTTCTTGCACTTTCATGGTACCGATTGAGGCGGTAATAGCCGACCCAGTTCGTCCAGCGACAATAATTGCCGTTAATAACGGAGTCACTTCGCGTAACAATGCGATCCCAAGAAAATTCACTACATAGACATTTGCACCATAAGTTACAAACTGCGGCGCCATTTGATAAGTCAAGTTAACCCCAATCAAAAAGCACAACATTGAACTAATCGCAATCCCTTTAATCCCGGCACTGGAAACAGTCTCAATAATTCCGGCAAAATACAGACTGTGCCCTTTTTTGAATAACATTATCAGACTATGACAAATATAACCAAAAAAGGTCAACAGTTCTAAACCGACATACCATAAGTGGAGAGTTCTTTTACCGATTCGCTCAACAAATCCCGCTTTATAATCTCCATCACGATTAATGATCGCCGAATTAATTTCCAGTGTGCTAGTCATATCCCATAAGGCGCGATCAGCATCCAACAGTTTGATTTCAACACATTTTTTCCCAACTGCACGGAATTTTTCCTGAATTTTATGGATAAAATATACCCCTGTGGTATCCATATAGCTGATTGCCTGTCCATCAATATTAAATTCGCTAACATTCAGCTCCGGCAGGCTGGTCAGCATTTTTTCACTTAATGTAGTCCAGCTCCATTCACCGCTCAAAACAATACTTTGCGAGCGGCTGTCATAATTTAACTGCGGAATTTTTTCCTTGGGTATTTCGCGAACCGATTTCTTGTACATGCTTATTCGTTAACCTCTTGAGGTGGCGGTGAGTCATCAACCGCTTTTTGGCGATAACCAATTCTAAAAATCCAAAATAAATAACTCACTAGGGTGTAAATTACAAAGAAGCCAAATAAAACTTCTTCCGGGTAATAAAATAGAAGCACAAACAAGGCTAAAAACAACAATAGCGCTCGAAACCGTGCTGTTTGGAGAAAATGAAACTCTTTAAAGCTATAGAATTTAACATTACTAACCATCGATAAACCAGCTAATAAAGTTACAAAAAGCCCCAAATAAATCATGATCCCAGTTGAAGCCTGATATTCTGCACACAAGTAAACATAGCCAACCACCAATGCGGCAGCCGATGGCGATGGCATCCCTTGGAAAAAGCGCTTATCAATCACACCAATCATCACATTAAAACGCGCCAAGCGTAATCCAGCACACGCACAATAAATAAATGCGACTAGCCAGCCAAGTTTCCCCAAGCTAAATAATCCCCAATTAAAGACTATCATCGCCGGAGCTGCACCAAATGCTACCATATCAGCAAGACTATCCAATTCGGCACCGAACGGCGACGAAGTATGCGTCATCCGCGCGACTCGCCCATCTAGGCTATCCAAGATCATTGAAAACAAAATCGCAATGCCAGCATGCTCAAAATGTCCGCTTATTGACTGAATCATGGCATAAAAACCGCAAAACATCGAACTTAGCGTAAACATGCTCGGTAACAGGTAAATTGGTGATCCCTTTGCCCGCGGCTGGTAATTGCTATCAGCCATTACTAGTTAACCTTTGCTAAAATCGTTTCAGTAGCTTTAACTTTTTGTCCAATAGTTACCAATGGCGTTGCATCCAGTGGTAAATAAACATCCACCCGCGAACCGAAACGAATAAAACCATAACGTTCACCACGTGCCAGCCATTGACCGACTTTAGCATAACATAAAATTCGTCTGGCAACCAATCCGGCAACTTGGACGAAGGTTATTGTCTGCCCATTATTCATTTTTACAATTACCGCATTACGTTCATTTTCTGTTGAAGCCTTATCCAAATCAGCATTAACAAATTTGCCGGGATAATATTTAACATCGAGAACTTCACCATCTACCGGCGAACGGTTAGAGTGGACATTAAAGACATTCATAAACACGCTGATTTTCAAAGCATCGACATTTTGATAGGCATCATAAGTTTTTTCGATACAAATCACTTTGCCATCCGCCGGTGATAAAATCGCATTGGGCTCATCAGGAATAGTCCGTGGCGGATCGCGGAAAAATTGAACTACAAATACCGCAATCAAAATAAACGGAAATGCCGCAATAATATTGGTAAGACCTAGCACCACCAAAGCTACTACCACGCTAATACCAATATATAACCAACCTTCTTTGGCAAATTTTGGATGAGGGTAATGTTTCATTCTAACTCCTTCGCTATATAATTAATCTTGAATATTTTTAATAATTTCATCAATATCCGCCGGTTTAGCCGCGGCTTGCGGCGCACTAGCATCACTGTTATTGCCGCTAATCGGTGCGCTAGCATTATCACCCGCTACCGCAGATTCATCGGCAAATTCACCTGAAGCATCTTGTTTACCAATTATGCTACCTGCATAATAGTATTCATTATCACCTTTCCACGTTCCGCCCGGCTGTACCACAATCCCATCCGGCATTGGTAACTGCCGCACCGGAATATTAGCCAAGGCAACTTTCATGAAATCGATCCAGATCGGCAGTGCCAAGGTAGAACCAAACTGCCGTCCCAATGATTTAGGTTGATCATAACCAACCCAGGTAATAGTAACAATATCCGGGGTATAACCATCAAACCATAAATCCTTGGCATCATTGGTCGTCCCGGTTTTACCGGCAATATCATCGCGATGAAAAGCCTGATAGGCTTTGGCACCGGTACCGTATTTTGCCACATCTTTCAGAATGCTATTCATAATAAACGCATTGCGTGGATCAATTACCGGTTGCTGCTGCGAAATATTATCCGCCCGAGTTTGCGCTAATACTTTACCATTAGCATCAGTTATTTTATCAATAAAGTACGGCTGTACCAGATACCCACCATTGGCAAATACTGCATAAGCCCGCGCCATTTGAATCGGGGTTTGTTCAACTGCACCTAGTGCCATCGTCAGATACGGCTGAAATTGCGATTCGGCAAAACCAAATTTGCTGACATAGCTAATCGCATATTGCGGACTAATGCCGTTTATCAGGTTAACGGTTGCCACATTCCGGGATAAAGTTAACGCTTGGCGTAAAGTAATTGGTCCCAAAAATTTATTATCATCATCTTTTGGACACCATGAATCACCATTATTACCACCTGGGAAACAACTATAACTGTCGTTTAAAACCGTTTCGGGAGTGAATCCTTTATCCAGCGCTGCTGAATAAATAAATGGTTTAAAACTAGACCCCGGTTGCCGACTGGCCTGCATCACATGATTAAAGCTGCTTAAACCGAAATCAAAGCCACCCATTAAAGCTTCAATTGCACCATTATTGGGATTAATCGCTACTAACGCCCCTTGCAATTGCGGGATCTGGCTAATCTGCCATTGATTACCATTTTGGTAAACACGGATGACTGAACCAACTTTGACTTGTTTATTACCGCCGCCACTAATGAATTTGCGGACGAAGTCCAATTGATGCCCGCTAAATTGCAAGCGATTGCCATCGCGGAGAATCACATCCATTTGGTTATCATTGACATCCAACACAATCGCCGCCAACAAATCTCCATAGTCCTGGATACCATCAAATTGATCAAGTGCCACCTGATCGGGAGTGTCACCGGATGAATCACTTAAATTTAATTGTTGTTCGGCACCTTGATAGCCATTTTTACTATCAAAATTTATGATTCCCTTACGCAGTGCCACATAGGCCGCTTGCTGCAATTTACTGTTGATGGTTGTATAGACTTTAAATCCTTGAGTATAAACCGCTTCACCATAAGTTGGATAGAGATATTGGCGCACCATTTCAGCAATATAACTACCACTATCGGTAAAATCTTTGCTGGAGCCCTTGACTGTAACAATTCGTTGCTGAATTGCTTGGTCATATTGCTCCTGAGTAATATAACCGTGTTTAAGCATCCGCGCCAGCACATACATCTCGCGTTCGTGTGAACGTTTGGGGTTTACCACCGGATTATACGCCGATGGCGCTTTGGGCAACCCAGCCAATACTGCATATTCGGCAATGGTTAATTTATCCAGTGGTTTGCCAAAATAGGTCTCAGCAGCTTCGGCGAACCCATAAGCACGCTGACCAAGATAGATCTGATTAATATACAGTGATAAAATTTGGTCTTTAGTTAAAGAATGCTCAATCTTATACGATAATAATACTTCGTTGAATTTACGGGAAAAAGTTTTTTGCGTCGTCAGGAAAAAATTCCGCGCAACCTGCATGGTGATAGTACTGGCACCAGATTGCAGATGACCGGAAGTAATATTCCCTAGTGCTGCGCGAATTACACCGAGAAAATCAACTCCGCCATGTTCATAAAAGCGCTCATCTTCCGCCGATAAAATTGCTTGCACCAATAACTTTGGTGTATCATCAAAACTAACATAAATCCGATGTTCCTGCCCAAACTGCCCCAATAGCACACCGTCTGAAGAATAAACTTGCAGCGGTAACTTGGGTTGATAATTGTGCAAATCATCCATGCTTGGCAATTTCGGATAGGTAGTAATAATCATTACTCCAACCACCCCGGCAATCGCAACAAACACGCCCAAGATCAGCCAAAAAATTCTGACCAACCATGAACCTTTCCTAGGTTTTAATTCATCCATTTAAGAGCTTACCTGTTATGTAAATCCAGTAATTATACTATATTGGCTAAACCATCAAGCAACTATACCATCTTATTCCCACTCGATTGTTGCTGGTGGTTTTCCTGAAATATCATAAACTACCCGATTAATTCCCTTAACTTCATTAATAATCCGATTGGCAACTTTAGTGATAAATTCAAACGGCAAATTAGCAACATTGGCGGTCATAAAATCAGTAGTTTCAACGGCGCGCAGCGATACTACGTAATCGTAGGTTCGTCCATCACCCATCACACCTACCGATTTAACTGGAATAAACACCACAAACGCTTGCGCGGTTTTATGGTATAAATCATAGCGATAGAGCTCTTCAATAAAAATATTGTCTGCCTGTTGTAATAATGAGACATACTCTCGCCGAACTTCACCCAAAATCCGCACGCCTAACCCCGGACCTGGGAACGGATGACGATAAATCAAATGCGGAGCAATTCCCAACGACACCCCTAATTGACGAACTTCATCTTTGAATAATTCACGCAAAGGTTCCAATAACTGCAGGTTTAATGATTCCGGCAAACCACCGACATTATGATGTGATTTGATATTATGCGCGCTGGCCGAATTTCCGGCAGATTCAATCACATCCGGATAAATTGTACCTTGTGCCAAAAACTGGACATTTGGTAAACGCTTAGCCTCCCGCTGAAAAATCTCGACAAACAAGCGCCCGATTATCTTACGTTTGGCTTCCGGATCACTAACACCCGCCAAAGCAGCAAAAAATTCATCTTGGGCATCAATCCGGATGATATTAAGTCCTAAATTATCGTGATAATTCTGCATAACCTGTTCACCCTCGTTGAGGCGTAATAATCCAGTGTCAACAAAAATACAGGTCAACTGCTCACCAATAGCCTGATGAATCAATACTCCAGCAACAGTACTATCAACTCCGCCGGATAGCCCCAGAACCACACCGGCATTGCCAACCTGCTGGCGAATTTTACTGACTGCCTCATCGACATACCCCGACATCGTCCAGTCACGCCGGCAACCGCAGATCTCAACCACAAAATGCTCTAAAATTCGCGCGCCTTGCTTGGTATGGGTAACCTCAGGGTGGAACTGAACACCGTAAATCCGCCGACTAACATCTGCCATTGCCGCAATCGGACAACTAGCAGTAGCGGCAATTACCGCAAAACCTGCGGGTAATACAGTAACTTTATCGCCATGACTCATCCAAACTTCAAGGAAGTCACCACCATCATTTATACCATCACGCAAACCAGCAAATAATCCACTGACCAAACCACTAATTTCAGCATGACCAAATTCGCGCTTGCCGGAATTTTCAACCTTACCGCCCAGCTGCTTGGCTAGCGTTTGCATTCCATAACAAATCCCCAATAGCGGAACACCCAGCTTAAATATCACCTCCGGCGCACTTGGGGTTTGCTCTTCATAAACCGAATTGGGACCACCCGATAAAATTACTCCATCAGGAGCAAAATTACGAATAAAATCCTCAGCAACAAAATAAGGATGGATTTCGCAATAAACATTACATTCGCGAACCCTTCTGGCGATTAACTGGGTTAGTTGGGAGCCGAAATCAAGAATTAATATTTTACTATGCGTGGTAGTCATCGGGTATGAGCTTTCCTATATTATTTATTTTCAACAAAATTATTTAATGATAGTTGTACGGCTGGAGCTAGTGCACTTTCAAAAGCCGCGGCCGAGGCGGTTTTATTGACAAAATTAGCTGCAGGAACGGCCACATATGAGCCAACCACCAATAAACCGGATTTGGTATCGGTAGCTTTGCCGCCGACAATAACCACCGCAGAATAATCACTTGGTGCAGCAACTGCTTCAGATGCCGCATAGGTTATCGCAGTTGACAACGGAACAAAATTTTTCAATTTGCCGGTAGCCTTATAAACCATCGCACCGGTAACATTCATATCCAAACTAAGTGTTGCTAAACCAGGTTTGGTTGCCAGAGCCAAATTATGCTTGGCTAATGCTTGGGTGGTTTGAGTTGTAATCATTTTTTCGCCGCCACTGATTGTTGAATAAGGTATTTGACAGGCAAATTTCGGATCATAAATTTTCACGGAGGATATTATTGCAGCCGTATATTCATGGTTTGCAAACTTGGGATTGATGTAACGCCACGCACGCATACCTGATTCCGGCACCGCTACCGGTTTAAAAATATTATAATTCTCCATAAATCCCGGATCATCATCCGATGCAGTATAGCTTGCAGTTGATGACGGCGCAGATGTTGAAGAACAACCGACCAATGCAAAGCCAGCCACAGAAAGCAAAGCACAAAGAATTTTTTTCATGTTTTAACTCCTTCAAGTGAAATTTAGATAATTAATTAATTACAAAAAACCAGCGTCCCCTCAGCCTCACCTTGGACAACTTTTTTTAGTGATCCAGATTTAAAAATACTGCAAACTTTAATATTTAAATTATTTTCGCGACACAACGCAAACGCCGCAGTATCCATCACCCCTAAGTTATTACTGATCGCTTCATCAAACGATAACTGCTCATAACGAACCGCATCGCTAAATTTTTTAGGGTCTTTATTATAAACACCATCAACCTTAGTCGCTTTAATCAATAAATCAGCACCCATCTCAAGCCCTCGCAATGCCGCGCCGCTATCAGTAGTAAAGTATGGGCTGCCAACACCACCGACAAAGATAACCACATCGCCGTCATTAAGCCGTTTGAGCATGCTATCGCGGCTATAGGTTTTAACAAACCCACCAACTGGGAATGCCGAAAAGATTTTAGCATCAATTCCATGTGAATTAAAACAGTCACGCAATAATATTCCATTCATTACTGTTGCCAACATTCCCATGGTATCGGCATTGGCACGCTGAATACCCAAGCGATCGCTACCGGAAACACCGCGAAAGAAATTTCCGCCGCCAATTACGATTCCTACTTTGACCCCGAGGGCTAAAATATCTCGCACCTGCTGCAAAATTAACTCAACTGTTTCCGGATGAATGGAATCTTTGCTATCCCCCATCAGCGCTTCACCAGATAATTTCAACAAAATCTTGGAATATTTTAACATTGAATGACTCCCTAACCCAACTAGGCAAAAATAAAAGTAGACCGATTATACCATATTAAATATCGCATCGACCATAACCACACAAAAATTATGAATATCGACAAAATACCATCCGCTGCTACACTATGAAATAATTTGAAATATCCAATAATCAAACACTTATTGCTGCAGTGCTTATATCATTTCCACTACTAATGTTTTATAATCCCGACTAATTTGGCAGCATGGTTTTCTAATCTTGTGACAGAAATAGATCTTAGTGCTGCTTCCCCCATTAATAAAGATACAGATTTACGCGGCTTAATCGCGTAACTTTATTGGTGGAATTTAGATAATTATCAGGGATGTATTTTAATTCAGGAGAAAACATGGACGATTTTAAAAAGTTGATCTTATCCGCTTTTATGGTTGCTGGTGCTGCCATTGGGTCGGGTGTATTAGCATTACCAATTTTAGCCGCTGGTCCAGGATTGATCAATACCATGATCTTCATTACAGTCACTTTTGCCATTTCCTTCTGGATGGCAATGATTAGTATTGATGTTTATGCTAGGTATGATGATCACAATGTCAATGCTGCAACTTTAGCAGTTGACTATTTTGGTAAAAAAGGTTATTGGATCACCACGATCCTAAATGTATTGTCTATGGGATCGCTGGCAGCTGCGTATGTCAATGCGGGGGGAGATTTACTGGCAAAAACGGTTCTTCCAGCGTTCCATATTCAAATTCCATCACAACTGGGAATGATTATATTCTTCGTAGTTTTCATGCCGGCGTTTATCGTTGGTTTGGGATTAATCAGTCGTTTAAACGGCATTATTTTCACAATTAAATACGTATGTTTAATTGGTGGTATTTTGCTGGGATTACATTTAATCAACGTAAATATTTTTGAGATTATCCCTTCTGGTGCCGTTTACTTAGGTGCCGGTGCCTCAACCATGTTCTGTATTTGGATGATGCATATGGTATTACCGCTAGTTCTAAAAATTAACGATTGGAATCCGGTAAAAGCTAAAAAAGCCGCGTTTATTGGTTTGGTAATTCCAGCTTTAGCATACTTAGGTTGGATGATGTTAATCTTTTCGTTAGTATCGCGGACTGACTTCCAGCATCTTAGCACTATTGGTGATGTAATGCATTTTGCCTTAACTAAACCGGGTGTACCAAAAGTAATTTCAACTTTGGTTGGTGTTTTTGCATCAATTACTGTCTTAACTGCGTTCTTGTCAATTGGTTTCTCATTGGTAGCATTCGTAATTGATGCTTTAAAATGGAAAGAAAGCCCAAAAACACGCTTACTTGCGACTTTGATTTCTTTCATTATTCCAGTAATCATTGCATTACTGTTCCCTAAAGCGTTTGTAATTATTTACCAACAATCAAATATGTTCCAAATCGGTGCAGCTTTGGTTCCGATTGCCGCCGCTTATGTCTACAATAAAAAACATAAATTATCATTGTCTCCAGCCGTTGTTATTATGACTATCGGGATTTTGATTATTATTGCGCAATTATTAAATGATGTGAATATATTCCCAACATTTAATTAAACTAATCAGTTATTATCAATCCCCAACCAAGTGGTTGGGGATTTTTTATGACCACCAATGTCATAAACCTTTTGACAAAGAATAATGGATTGCAAATAGCCACAGCAGTAGTGCCAATCAATGATAAAATCACCGCCTAAGGAGGATCTCATGACCGTACTTAGTTTGAATGATGAATTAGCCATTCTTAATATATCTGGAGAAGATGCCAGTATCTATTTGCAGGGGCAAATTACTAATGATATCAATCTATTAATCACCAACAATCAATTTCAATTTGCCGCCCACTTAAATCCTAAAGGGCGAATTCTGGCGACCTTCATAATTGTCCGGCTAGAAAAGAATTCGTATTATCTAATTACTACCCGCGAAATTGCCGCTAAAATTACCCCGCGCCTAAAAATGTTTATTTTGCGCAGCAAAGTCAGTCTGCAAAATAGTGAAGATAATATTTATTTAAGCACCGCCATACTCCCAGACAGTATTAATCTGGAGATTAGTGCCGGACACTTTTTAGTAATTTCACCGCAACAATTTGTCGCAGAAAAAGATAGCAATCACTGGCATCAGTTTATCGTTAAAAATACCATTCCATTGATCTATCCACAATCGCAGGAAAAAATTATTCCACAACAAATCAACTATGATTTATTAGATGGAATCAGTTTTAAAAAAGGTTGTTATACCGGACAGGAAATTGTTGCCCGGACTCATTATTTAGGTAAAATCAAGCGTCGGCTAGTTAAATTTAACAGCACAACACAGCCACAAATAGGACAAAGTATTGTTAGTCCAATCATGGAAAATCAGGAGGTCGGCATCATCGTTGATTATTATCACGATAAAATCGACAATTGTTACCATGGACTAGCTTCATTACAAAATAATTGTTTGGAACAGGCCTTTTTAGACATTACCAATCAACAACAAATTATTTGCCAATCACTAATTACCACCGAAGGAGCATAATCAATGTCACAAGTACACGTTATTAACCACCCGCTAATCCAACATAAACTTACCATTATGCGTGATCAAAACACCGGCACCAAAGATTTTCGGCAATTAACCTTGGAAATTTCCCAATTACTGGGTTATGAAGCAATGCGCGATATTCGTACCGAATTAATTGACATTGTTACCCCAGTTGCGGCAACAAAAGCTCCGGTACTAGCCGGGCGCAAGCTGGCACTGATTCCAATTCTGCGGGCTGGGTTGGCAATGTCAGATGCGATTGCTGATTTTGTACCGAATGCCAAAATTGGTCATATTGGGATGTATCGCCACCCGGAAACCCATTTACCGGTTGAATACTATTGCAAATTGCCAAACGACATTGAGCAACGAGATGTATTTGTTTTAGATCCGATGTTAGCAACCGGTGGCTCGGCAATCGCCGCCATTGATTTATTGAAGCAACATGGCGCGAGCAATATTAAATTCGTGTGTATTTTGTCGGCACCGGAAGGAATTGCCAAAGTTCGCGAGTCTCACCCCGATGTTGAAATTTATACCGCCTCAATAGATGAAAAACTCAATGACCACGATTATATTGTACCGGGTTTGGGCGATGCCGGCGATCGGATATTTGGAACCAAATAATGGCAAAACTCTTTTTTCGCTATTCAGCAATGGATGCCGGCAAAACTCTGGATTTACTGAAAGTTGCCTATAATTACGAAGATCGCGGGCAGCATACCTTGGTCGTTACCTCTGCGATTGACCGCCGCGCGGGAGACAATAAAGTCAAATCACGAATTGGTTTTGATAAAGAAGCAGTTTCCACAACTACTACCGATAATTTATATGATTTGATTAACACCCACAACCAGCAGCAAAAAATTGCTTGTGTATTGGTTGATGAAGTCCATTTTTTTAGTCCAGCGCAGATTGTCGAGCTTTCTGATGTAGTTGATTATCTAAACATTCCAGTAATTTGCTATGGGCTACGCAGTGATTACCGTGGTCAACCATTTCCCGCCGCATCAATTTTATTGGCAACGGCGGATACTCTTGAAGAAGTAAAAACCATTTGCCACTGTGGGCGGAAAGCCAATTTCAATATGCTGGTACGCGACGGAGTCGCAGTTAAAGAAGGCGATCAGGTGGTTGTCGATGATGAGAATCTAAAAAAAGTCGATACCCGTTATGTCTCAGTTTGCCGCCGGCATTGGAAAGAGGGAATTTGGAAGTAACTACATTGCTTCTCGCACAAGATTAAAAATAACAAAGACCTCGGTGATTCGGGTGAATAACTTTAAGATTATAGTTCTAAAAATTAGTTACTGATATTACACCCGTGTCTATATTTTAGCGCCAAGTTATTAAGTTTGACGATTTTGCGCGCTGATTGCTTGTAAAATCGGCGCACCATGAGGAAAAATCAATGACTTGGAGTTAAATTCTTTATCATGCGTAACATCACTTAGTTAATATTTTTGATTATTCAGGCAGCAAGCACTCCAAGATTGGCGGACGGTGTTAGCATAGCGTTTAAAACCAACTTGGAACATTGCCCCGTAACGCAATAACTCAATTTTAAAGCCGTAATGGATCAATTTCACCGACATTATTAAAGATATAGGTCGGACAATACGGAAATTGCTGCATGGTCTCTAAAGAAGAAACACCCGATAACACCAAGCAGGTTTTCAT
>JBPOJK010000213.1:0-3095 GCA_052033675.1 Pseudomonadota bacterium | reverse complement strand
ATGCCAGCATTATTAATTTTGAACCGGTATTTAGAAATATTGAATTTGATGGCAGCGTGCTAAATATCGTTCATGCTGTTGATGGTAGCCTAGTTGTAAATGGAATTAATCTAAATGATCCGGATAGCCAGACGCTTGCAAATACTAAAGCCAATAAAATTGACTTTGAAAAATGGGCTTTAAAGCAAAGAAATATCTCGCTAGATCATATTGACATTAATTATTTGGATAGTAAAAACGGTTTACCGTTAATGGAATTTAGGAATTTGGGAATCGGTTTAGAGCATAAATTATGGTCACGGCACCGTTTATTTATTGATGTGGCAACTAAAAATTATCAAAATGTTATTGAAGCTAGCCTAGTTTGGAAGGGTGATAAATTTGAAGACTGGGAAAAGTGGAAGTTTGGCGAATTAAAAGTTAGTCTTCTTGGCGGTGGTCGCAATGTTTTAACTCAGTTGCAGCAATATATCCCCTCAATTGGCGATGACGAAAAATATCGTGCTAATACCGCGCTGGATGTCATATTTGAAAAAGGGCGCTTGCGGTCATTAGTTGCCAATTTTGATGTTAATAATTTTAATTTAGCATTGGCAAATGCTGATATTGTTAATTTTCCTAAATTGGGTGGTAATTTAACCATTCGCCTAGCTGATAAAGAGTCTTATGTTGTTGAGGCGCGTAATCTTCAGTTTGTCACCAGTAAAGGTTCATTATTTAATAATTCACAAATTAATGGTAGTTATGTTTACGATAAACATGGCAATGTTACCCTAACTAATACTAATTTATTTGCCTTAAATAACATTATAAGTTTATTTGATATTACTCGCGGTTTAACTATTAATGGAACGATTCAATTTGTTAGCTGGAATTGGAGTGATTCGTTATTTAAGCCAACCAATTTTGGGTTAAATGCTAAGTTTAATGATATTTCGGTAATATCTTCCCGTCCGGATATTCCGAGTTTAAGTCATGTTAGCGGTAATGTTAATATTGGCGATAAACAGGGAAAAGTTGATTTTAGCTTAAAAGATAGTGTTCTAAATTACGATGAGATGTTTTTAATTCCCTATGAGTTTAAATCTCTAACCAGTAGTGTTGAGTGGAAGATTGATGCCAAGAAAAAACTCACGGTGATTTTGCATAAAACGCCATTGGTTACCAAGGATTTTAGTGGCTGGGTTAGCGGAGAATATACCCATAATCCGGCAACGCCAGTTGACCCGGATTACTTAACCATGTATGCTCACGTTGATCGGGTTCAAACCAGTAAAGTCGGAGATTATTTACCAAAATCAATTCCAATGAGTGTTCATGAATGGTTGAACATGGGATTGGTTGGCGGCTATGGTAATAATGCGGATATGATTTTGCGTGGACCAATTAGTGATTTTCCATTTCAAAATGGTAAGGGTTTATTTTATATTACGGCGGATTTAGATAATGCCAAACTGCAATATGTTAAAGACTGGCCAATGATGGAAAATATTCGTGGGCAGTTTATTCTAAAAAATACCAATATTACGATTAAAGCTAACTCTGCCAAATTATCCGGAAATGATCTTGAATCGGCCTTGGTAGTTATTCCGGATTATAGTTCAGCAACCGGTGTCTATTTAGTTGCCGATGGTCAGGCTAAAGGTACGACGGCTAATTTTATGACTTACCTTAAGGGGACGCCAATTAGCAAAGTAATTGGTGATTTGCCGGATAAAATCGCGTCATTAGGAAATGGACAGTTAAATATCCACCTAAAGGTTCCATTTAATGAACCCAAGCATACCGAGGTAAAAGGTAATTATCATTTTATTGATAATTCGTTGCAGTTTGATATGCCAATTCCGTTACTTACGCATGTCAATGGTAATTTGGGCTTTACCCATCATGGTGTTGATAGTCAGGGGATCGATGTTGTTGCACTAAATTCGCCGGCAAAATTAACAGCTACTACCGCTAAAAACGGCACAATGAGCTTTAATGTTGATGCTCCGCAATTGGATTTTCAGGAACTGGCACGCTATTATTTGCCACCATTTACTAATCTTATCAGCGGGCGGGCACCAACACAAATTTCCTTTTCAGTCGGCAAGGGTGGTATTCATTCGCTACAGGCTAATAGTAATTTGCAGGGGGTGACAATTGATCTTCCGGCGCCGTTAAATAAAGCCGCC
The DNA here is from genome assembly GCA_052033675.1 of Pseudomonadota bacterium. GTDB lineage: Bacteria > Pseudomonadota > Gammaproteobacteria > Burkholderiales > UBA11063 > Aquella. The sequence goes on along the minus strand of JBPOJK010000213.1, from coordinate 921 downwards.
ACTGAGAGCGAAAACATGAATTTTGTTATGGTTCCAGAACGCGGCGATGGTGTTAATATTAATTGGTCATTAGGTGCATTATTACGCGGAACTCAACATATCACGGCTAAAAATTCAACTTTAAGCGGACAAGTTGCAATTGGACAAAATGTTAGTTATTTACCGCAACAAGTCGGTGTACCATTAAGCGTTAATGTTAATTTAGCGGAAATTCCAATCAGTGAATGGATTGTTACCGCTAGCACCATGGTAAAAACGATTAAACAGCTAAAAGAAGAATCGGCGCTGGTTGTAAAAAATGTGAAAGGTGTTGAATCGTTAGCGATATTGGCACAAACTTTTAAAACCCGCAACACCCATCATTATTCAATTTTTCCAATGCAAATTAATGCTAGTAGTGATAACTTTATGCTTGGTAAAAGTGAGCTTAAATCTGGGCGGGCAAATATCGTGGTTGATGAAAACCAAACCTATTTTAATCTGTACTCGTTAATGGCTAGTGGTTATGGTAATTTCAACTACCGCGACCATCAGGTTGATTTGCAGTTGGATAAATATTTTATTGTGAGGAAACCCGCGACCAATATTGCCAATGCTCATGAATCGCAGGTGGTGTTTGATTTGCCGCCGTCTACAAAAATGGCGGAAAGTTTGCCGGATATTTCATTGGTTATTAAGAATTTATTTTTCTACAACCACAATCTGGGAAAAGTTAATGCTTCATTGCACCAAGATGGTAAAAATTTAATCCTGAAAAATGGAGTCTTGCAGAATAAAGATGCAATATTTAATTTTTCGGGGATAAATTATTGTTTTGCCTGTGGAGAAGAGGTTGCATATGTTGATTTTCATGGGGTTGGTGATGTTCAAAATCTAGGAAGTCAGCTGGAAAAATTGAATCTTGGGCAGGTTGTTAGTGGC
>JBPOJK010000024.1:0-16493 GCA_052033675.1 Pseudomonadota bacterium | reverse complement strand
GAATGCTATAAATCAAGAAAATTAGAATATAAACTAGTAGGAACGCAAAACTGACCCGCCAGTAGGCATATTTTTCGATATAACCACCAATTACCGGTGCCATCGCTGCCGCAATTGGGATGGCGATTCCTAGAACGGCGCCAAATTTAGCCATTTCCTGAATGGTTGGGCTAACATCCTTGACCACTGCCCGTACGGTTGAAGCCACACCAACCAACGCCACACCTTGGACAAAACGTGCAACAAATAATAAGTGCAGGCTGGTGGACAACATTGCAATCAGGCTAGCAAAGGTTGCTAATGCTAAGCTCCATAAAATTACCGGTCTTCTGCCAATGCGATCGGAAATTGGTCCAAAAAACAAGGCACCAATACTAAAACCAATGGTATAAAAGAATATTGTGTATTGAACCATATCCAGCGTGCTGTGAAAATATTGTGACATCGCCGGCATTGAGGGTAGGTAAATATCGGTGGACATTTGCGGGAGTGCCCAAATCAATATAATAATAAGTTTAAACCGGATTGTTACCGGTTGCTGAGTTGATTTCATTTGTGATTTCCAAGTGAGAAGTCGGTGAAGAGGGACTAATTTTAACATGAAGTGTAATACTCTGCTTGAATAACATCAATTGCGGTATAATAACCTCCCGGAATTAGAAACTATTCACTATCAGGGAGATATGTAGATGACCAAAAAAAATGCAATTTATGCCCAATCAGGCGGCGTCAGTGCGGTAATCAATGCCTCAGCGGCCGGAGTTATTACTGCCTGTCGTGACTATAGCGACCGTATTGGTACGTTATATGCCGGAAAAAATGGAATTTTGGGAGTTTTGAATGAGGAACTAATTGATACCACCCATGAAAGTGCTGAAGATATTGCGGCGCTCTATCATACGCCGGGTGGTGCTTTTGGCTCTTGTCGCTATAAATTGAAATCCTTGCAGGAGAACCGCAAAGAATATGAGCGGCTGATTGAAGTATTCCGTGCGTACAATATCGGTTACTTTTTTTATAATGGCGGTAATGATTCTGCTGATACCTGCTTGAAAGTTTCGCAAATTGCCAATGAAATGGGCTATCCGATTCATGCGATTCATATTCCTAAAACCATTGATAATGATTTGGTGGTAACTGATAATTGTCCGGGATTTGGTTCGGTTGCTAAATATGTGGCAACCTCAATTCGCGAAGCTGGGTATGATTTGGAATCGATGCATTTGACCTCAACCAAAGTTTTTATTTTGGAAGTAATGGGACGTAACGCCGGCTGGATTGCTGCTGCCTGTGGTTTAGCAGCTGAAAATAAGGGTGAGCCGCCGCACATAATATTATTCCCTGAAATTACTTTTGATGAAGATTTATTTATTCGCCGGGTTAAAGAATCAGTTGCTGATTATGGTTACTGTGTTGTTGCTGTTTCCGAAGGTCTAAAAGACCGTTATGGGATGGAATTAAGTGCCTCGCAGCATACCGTAGATAGCTTTGGACATCATCAGTTGGGTGGGGTAGCGCCGATTTTAGCTGGGATAATCAAAAAGCGCTTGGGATATAAATATCACTGGGCGGTGGCAGATTATTTGCAGCGTGCTGCTCGCCATCTGGCATCAGCGATTGATGTTCAGCAAGCCTATGCGGTTGGCTATCGTGGGGTAGAGTTGGCCTTGGAAGGCGCTAATGCGATTATGCCATATATCAAGCGAGTTTCGCAAAATCCCTATGTATGGGAGATTGATTGCGTTGATTTATATCTGGTTGCCAATCACGAAAAATTTATGCCGCGCAGCTTTATCAGTGAAGATGGTTTGCATATTACCGATGAGTGTCGCGAGTATTTATTGCCGTTGATCGAGGGTGAAGATTTTCCACCCTTCAAGAATGGGTTGCCGGATTATGTGCGCCTGAAAAAAGTAATGGTAGCTAAAAAGTTATTGCCATTTGGCTAGATTTATTAATTTAACCGATGTTATACATGATAAAGAACTTAATGCCAAGTTATTGATTTTTCCTCATGGCACGCTGATTTTACCGTAGCTTTTCAGCGCGCAAAATCGTCGAACTCAATAATTTAGCGTTAAAATATAGATGGGTGCGTAACAGTACATTTAAAGTTAAGATTTTATTAGAAAGGATTAATTATGGATCATTTAGAAGCAATTAAGCAGTTAGTAACCGACAACAAAGTGGTGTTGTTTATGAAAGGCTCGGCGAAATTCCCGCAATGTGGTTTTTCCGGACGGGCCGTTAAGATTTTGTCGTTATGCGGGGTAAAGGATTTTGCTAGCGTAAATGTCTTAGAAGATGATGGAATCCGTCAGGCAGTCAAGGATTTTTCACAATGGCCGACTATTCCACAATTATACATTAACGGTGAATTTATTGGGGGTTCGGATATTATGGCGGAAATGTATGAAGCCGGTGAATTGCAGGAACTGCTAAAATAATATACTCAAACCGGTTCGTCATCCTGGATTGTTGATATGCTGAATCTGGTTGAGTCTAAATTTAGTTTATAAAAGGGAAGAGCATGAGTCAGTTTTTGACCCTGTCGCAAATTCGGAGTATTGAGCAACTGGCAACTAGCCAAGGACAAAATCTAATTGAACGAGCAGGGTTGGCAACCGCAAAATGGGTTCAGGATAATATTAGCCCTAAAACCCGGGTTTTAGTAATTGCTGGACGGGGCAATAATGGTAGTGATGCAATTGCCGCGGCCATTAGCTTATTGGCGTTGGGCTATAAAGTTGATTTGCTGCGATTGTTTAAGGATAATACTGAAACCAATCATAACTGGTATCAGCAGTTTAATAGCGTGAAACGACCATTGTCACGTTTGCCAAGTGATCTGAATAAATATGGTTTGATAATTGATGGCATTTATGGTATCGGGCTAACTCACGAATTAGATGTCGAAACGGCACGAATAATCCAGAAAATCAATGATAGTCATAACTCGCAGATATTGAGTCTGGATGCACCCAGCGGATTGAATCCATTTAGTGGTGCAGTGCAGGGGGTGGCAATCAAAGCCGATGTGACTTTGAGTTATATTTGTGATAAACCTGGTCTCCATACTGGTGATGGACTCGATTATAGTGGTGATGTACAAATTGTTGACTTGGTTAATCAAGACGAGTTTGCATTAGCTACTAATACGGTTAATGTCGAATTTAATTCATTGGCAAGTATTAATTACGATGGTTTATTGCGGACTAAATTTAACACCAACAAAGGCAGTTATGGCACGGTTGCGGTGATTGGTGGTAATAAGGGTATGCACGGCGCATTGTTTTTAGCTGGGCGGGCAGCATTATTATCTGGTGCCGGCAAAGTAGTGCTAGGTGCTTTGGATGATGATTTTTGGCTGGATTTTTCAATGCCGGAACTAATGAGTCAAGCACCTAAAGATATTATTAAGAACATTCAGGCGTACGATGCCATCGCGATTGGTCCGGGGTTGGGACAGGATGGAAAAGCCGAGAAAATTCTTGCTAAATTACTGGATACCATTGAAGATGGTAAATTATTGGTTGATGCCGATGCGCTTAATCTGATTGCGGCCAGTCATGAATTACGGCTTAAATTCCGTGAAGTTCGTTATAAAATTATCACTCCGCATCCCGGTGAAGCGGCGCGGATTTTAGGGATGACGGTTAGTGATATTCAGGCTAACCGGTTTACCGCGGTTGATGATTTAACTAATAAATTAAATAGCGTTACCTTGTTAAAAGGTGCCGGTAGCCTTATTCAGGCCAGTAATCAAGTCTTTATCAATACCACCGGCAACCCGGGACTGGCTAATGCCGGGCAGGGCGATACCTTAACTGGTATTATTTGCGGTTTTTTGGCGCAGGGGCTTGAGATGCTTGATGCTACCCGCCTTGGCGTTTATGTTCACGGTTTATCGGCGGATCGCTTGGTATTACAAAATGGTGGTTATAATGGGATCTTGGCGAGTAATATTGCGACCGAAGCCAGTAAGCTGATCAATGAGATAGTTTATGGCCGCTTGTTTGCAACCTCATAAAATTTGCTAACAAAAAAAGACAGTCTTTAAATACTGTCTTTTTTTGAAAAAGTAGTGCCTTAGTAACGCATTCCAATACTAAATTCGGCACCAAGAGTGCTTTGATTGAGCGCATAATAGCTACCATTACCATTGCTGGTTGATCCGGTTGGTGAAATATAATCGTAATAGCCTTTGACACCCAATTGCAAACGATCCCATGGGTTATAGATTAACCCCAGCGCTGAGGTTGAGCGCCAAGCGTTGGCATTTAATGGCGAGCGATCCTGCATTGCTGCAAATAACTGATCGGCATAAAGCTGTAGCTGAGGAATAACAATATATTCGGCTCGTCCACCTAATCCATATTGCAGATACATATCATTAGAAATCGCGCTCATGATGCTGTCGTTACTACGAATGTTATAACTGTTCATATTCATAATAACGCCGGCATTTCCATAGGGAATTATCTGGAAACCGCTATTTGCTGCCTGAAAACCATAGCCAACATCAATTGTCACATTACCAGGGAATCCCACATAGCTGGGAACTGTGGCATTTACCCGCCCGCTGGGAACATTGGTTTGCGTTATACTATTCATTAACTGTGCATTGAGGCTGGCCCAGACATTATTTTCAAATAAATGCGAGACATTAAAATTAAAGTAATCAATTGAGCTGCCGATATTGGGATTACTGCCGCCATTGTAGCGGTTGGTTGAGTTGGCAAAACCATAACCAATGCTATAATTATTGTCAAAGGCTGCGAGAGTTGAATTAGCGGTGGAATGGCTGCCGCTGATATTGCTGCTTGATGAGAATAAGCTGCTCATTAACTGATCATTATTATACAGATAAGCAAAATTTATCATCCCGCCAAAGCTGGTCTGATTGGTGTTTTGATAGGAATAGGTTATTGGATTATAGCCAATGGTGCCGGTGTTTATCAAATTAAGTTGGTTAAACATTCCTTGCAAACCCAGCTGAAAATAGCGCGTAACGTTGTATTTTATTCCTAATAATGAAGTGTAGGACATTGAGCTTTGATTGTTTTCCCCTGTGGTACTGCTATTGGGGTCTTGTAGGTAGCTTATTGATTGGTCAAAATAAATACTTGCTTCCGGAGAAAAGGCATATTCTATCCGCGCGCCACCACCATATTGATTAAGGTAACTGTTGACAAATTGATTTTGTGAAACTGCTAAGCCATTATAATTAAGCATTCGCCCAATCGTAGCATAGGGAATAATCTGGATTCCCTGGGAAGATCCCACCCAGTTGAATGAATAACCAGCTTTGCCGCTAATGCTGGCAGGGAATCCAAATTCTTGGGTATTATCGCTAAAGCCAACTCCACCGGGGCTATTCTGACTGGCTTTGAACGCAAAACTTCCATCAACTGCAAACCAGACATTATTATTAAAAAGTTGTTCGACATGTAGATTGAGATTATTACTGGTTGTAGTTACATTTGGTCCGCTATAATTGGGGTTATAGGCCTGAATTGAGTTATAACTATAACCCAAAGCAATTTGGTTGTCTAAATTTTGAAAAAGTAAATTCTCCCCGGCATGAGCCGTGTTTGCTGTAATAGCGGTTATGATTAGTCCAAGTAATTTAGTTTTCATTGGCAGGTTGCTTTCATCCTTAATGATAAAAAAGGACATTATTTACTAATGTCCTTTAAATCAAATATATTTCTTTATTAGTTAGTTGACCGAATAAGTAGAGCCATTAAATACCACCGCAGTTGCACCGCTAGCAGCGCCGTTGTAACCAACTGTAACTGGGTTAGCGACAACGCCAGTTCCTAAAGATGCCTGAGTCCACTGAGTGGCGCCCGTGCGCAAAACATACACCTTACCATTTTTAGATCCAACCCAAACATTACCTGCGCTATCTACATAAGAAGAATTAATATTGTTGTTTGCCGGGAAGCCAGTGAAAGTAACTACCGTTGTACCATTAGTAGTGGTTTGCTGTCCCGCTAGAGTGGTATTTAAGAAGCCGTTACCTGTCGGTGTATTGTTTACATAAGTACCAGTAATACGGTAAATATTAACTGACTCTCCAATAGTTCCAACATTCCAGTAACCAACCAAGGTGTTTCCTTGATTTAAAGAGCTAGGGAAACCAAAACTGTTTACGTTTCCTGGCGTATATTTATTTGACGGAGCTTGAGTTGATAGATCAGTTTTTGTAAGATTTGAGCTATTAATAACCCACACATTACCGCTAGCAGTTCCGGCAGCTAAATAAGCTACGCCGTTTGCAATTGAACCATCAATTGCAGTAACGGTGCTGTTAACTGCTACTGTTTGTGATTCAATTGAACTTCCGTTAGGGAAAATGATATCAACATAGCTACCCGCGCCAAATACCAATGCTTGTTCAGTTAGCAATGTTGCTGTAAATAAATTACTAGTTGGTGTTACTGTGTAGGAGTAAGATTCGGCGGTTGTTTCTACTGTGTTTAAAGCTTTGCTGGTTCCTTGAGTTGCTGCTGTGGCAATCGCATAAAGCGTCGTTGCTCCGCTGTCAGTGTCAGTAATAGACATCATCACATTGCTACCGCTATTTGTGAATGTTACGGGTGTTCCAGATTGAGTTGCTTGATATAGTGCATAATACGGTGATCCAGCGTCAGTTGTAGAACCGGATAATTGTAAAGTTGAGTAGCCAGTGCTAGTTGGAACGGCAATTTGACCGGATTCTGCATTAGTGGCAACACCGGAAGCGGAACCTGGCGCTACATCAAATCCTGCTGGTGGTGTGATTGCGGTAGCTGCCGGAGCCTGCGGCGCAGTATTTGCGCTACTTCCACCACTGCTGCACGCTACAGTTATAAATGTTAAACCGGAAATAGCTAATAAAGTAGATAAAATTTTTTTCATGATTGATCCTAATGAGTTTGGTTTCTAATAATAAGGTTGGTTGGATTTATCCAAGCAAATGTATGCCGCAGAGCAAACAAATAATCCCTGTCACCGATTGTAACTTGTACTACCTGCTGTTGTCAATTGGGAAGCGGTTTTATTGGTGTTAATTTATGTTTTTATTACCTTAATGTTGCATATTGCAATATTTTAAGGGTGTGCCTATTTCAAATACAACCATTTGGAGCGAATATCGTCCAGTAAATTTGATTCAACATTTAGCCCGCCAATATACGGTTTAATTAACAGCGTGTAGTTATTTTGATACAATGGAATTATCGGATAGCTTTCCATCGCCAATGTAATCGCTTGTTGGTAGAGCTGGGTTTGGCGGGTGTGATTTTGCTCGCTTTCGGCTTTAGCAATCAAACGATCATAAGCGGGAGAACACCAGCCGCCAACATTAACTGTGCTATTACATTGATATTCCGGAGTATAGGTGCTGATCATATTATAGGCGGCACCCCAGCTATTGCGAATGATTACAAAAGCGCCCTGTTTGCGGCTTTGTAAATAGCTTTTCCAGTCTTCCACCCGTAAAGTGGTTGTTATTCCCAGTTGTTCCCGCCACATTGAAGCCACCGCCAAGGCGATTTTGCGGCTAATATCATTATTGTCATAGATTATGCTTAGTTGTAATGGTGATTCGGCGCTATAACCGGCTTGCTGATAGAGTTTGCGGGCGTAGTCGATTCTTTGCGCCGGTGCTAGGTTTTTCCACGAATAATCCAGATTGCTGTAGCGACTATTTTCAATGGTTGGCGTAATCAGTGAATATAATGGTGTTTGTCCACCGCGTAAAACATCCCCGGTTAAAGTTTGGCGGTCAATCGCCATTGATAGTGTCTGCCGTAAGCGGACATCCTGCAACTGCGGCAGACGGGTATTCAGACTATAAAAGACGATTCCCTCCATCTTGACATTATGCAATTCAGCCGGAAATTGTTGCTTGATGGTTTGATATTGATCTATCGGCAGCTCGCTTAATATATCGAGATTGCCGGCTTTATAGGCAGAAAGCGCACTATTGCGATCGCTATAGGGGATAAATTCAATGGTTGGGATCGATACCATGTTTGCCGCATAGTAATACGGGTTTTTTGTCAGCGTAATTTGACCATTGACAATCCGGCTAGTTAACGTGTAAGCTCCACAGGTAACAATATGTTGCACAGTTGTCCAACTTTCACCATACTGAGTAATAGTTTTGCGGGGAACCGGCGCACTGAATACTGCGGTTAATTTGGCTAAAAATGCCGGATCCGGCAGCGCCAGTTGAACTTTTAGGGTATATGGATCTAACGCTGTTACTCCAAGCGCTTCAGGTGCTTTTCCCCCATCTTGGATAGCTTTGGCATTAATTACATGATCTAAAATAAAGGCATAGCCACCAGTTTTAGGATTAACTAAACGTTGCCAGGAATAGACAAAATCCGCGGCATTAATCGTGGAGCCATCGGAAAATTTCAAATCATGGCGCAGATGAAAGATATAAGTTTTGCCGTCGCTGGAAATATTCCAGCTTTCGGCCATGCCGGGGATCGGGCGGTTAGCCTGATCCATATCAATAATCCCCTCATCCAGATCGCTGATTACCCGAAATGAGTAAAAATCAACTAGGCTTTGCGGGTCAAGGGTTGCCACATCACCGCCTAAGTCAATTTGTATTTTATCACGAGATTTTGGAGAAGAATTATTCTGTGATTTAGAACAGGCGTTAAGGCTGATAGCGATTGTTATTATTAGGAATGCAGTAATTTTGCGCATGGATTAATTAATTTTTCCGGAATTATTAACTTGACAAACCAGCGGCGCCTCGCGGTAGATGCCGTTAGGGTAACCACGATAAGTGATGTTGTAAGTTTTATTGAGATAGGCTAAAAATCCATTATCGCCACATCCCAAGCGCGTTGCCAAAGATTGCCAATTAGGTCGTAAATTCTCTGCGGTAGCGCTTTCCGAGCTCCATGCGGCCTCAGCCAAACCGGCTAGTTTCGGTAGTGCCATATATTGGAGTTGTGAGTAATCGGGGATTACATCTGCCCATAATGCACCTTCTAGCCCCAAAATATTCTGCGGGTTGGTTGTGCTTACTACTGCCTGAGTAATTTGGCTGGCTGATGTTAATGCTGCGTAGGTATCGCCATATTTGGTTGCCCAATAAAATCCCGGTTCACTGACAGCTGGGGTATAAGTCATGTCAAAATACAGCGTGTCAGCAAAATCAATGACTACCGGATAACCATTGTTCGCCAGCTCAATTGCCTGTTTCCGCGCAGTTTTGCCCTGACTCCAGACCCAGACATGTCCGGTTTCACTTGCTAGGATGCCATGGGTTGTATTGGTTTGATTATCACGGCCAAGAATAAACTCATGCCAACCAGATAGTTTTAAATGATTTACTTCTGCGGTGTTATTAAATAAATCTAGGAAATAATGTTCTTTTTGCCGCGGACTCATTTTATTCCACGGTGCAACTTGGCAACTCGGTGCATTTTCCCAGGTGTGTGGAAAAACTTCATCGCCACCAATACTTAATTCATGATTAATCGCGTAAGCGGTAGTCTGCTTATCAAACAGCTTGCTTATTTGATAACTAATGGTAATCAGGTCGCGGGTAAATTCTTGCCCTTGTGGCGAGCTGGAATTAAACAGGCATACTGGAATTACATCATCGCCATAACCAACATATTCGGAACTATCGCCTTTTTCATAAAAACTAGCTGGTAATGCCTTCATTAATGCCCGTGAGTGACCGGGAATGTCGATTTCCGGAATAATGGTAATTTGCCGTAGATTAGCATAGCTTATCAATTGCTGGATGTCACTTGGAGAATAACTTAGCTGGTAACTCTCAGCGGCGGTTGGTAATTTTGTGGTCGATTTGCTTAAATTTTGCTGAATGATCGCCATTGGCCCAATCGCTTGTCCCAGTCCGCGACTGGCGCCAATTTTTGCTAACTCCGGATAGTCCGGCAAATTCAGACGGAAGGCTTCATCGTCGGATAAATGCAGGTGAAGGGTGTTTAATTTTGCCGCGGCCATCACATCGATAAAGTTTTTTAGTTGGGCGATAGTTAAATAGTGGCGGGCAACATCCACCATGATTCCGCGGTATTTGAAACGTGGCGCATCGTAAATTACTCCAGCTGGTAATGGCTGATTATGATCAAACCACAATTGGCGCAATGTTTGCAATGCATAGAAAAATCCGGCGGCTTGACTGGCTTCAACGGTTATCTGCTGTGAAGTTATGGTTATCCGATAGGCTTCGGGATTACTTAATTGTCCATCAGTGGTGGCTGATTTTAACCAGATTCCTCGACGGTCATTGGTTTTATCAACAGTGGCAACGATGTTACGGTCGGTCTGCAATGCGTTTACCCATAATTGGGTTAGTTCGCTACTAGTTTGGCTTTGGTCATGGATGGCTATATCGTGTCCCAAGATGAAAGCATTATTGCCGCTTTCGAGGGTAACTGCTAATGGCGAAGGAATGACATTTAATGGTGTAGTGGTGGTGTTGGAATTTTGCCAGTTATTTTCAATCCGTTGGCTTGGAGCTGGTAATTTATCATCGCGTTTGGTGGTTATGATATAAGTTTTTGGCGTGGTGGTCAACCGGATGAAACCGCTATCACCATTGATAAATAAATTTTGCGGCAATGATGAATAATTTAATGGCCCACGTGAGCTGTTGTGTAATAGGCTGATGGTATATTCATGCCCGGATTTAAGTGAAAATTTTCCGGCTGGCGCGACAATAGTGGTAAAAACGGTGCTTAAATCCGGATCGCTAAAGGGCGCTTTTTGATAAATCAGCGGCTGACAATTTTTGTTAGCATTGTCACAGATTTGTAATGTTAATTTTAAGTTATTGCGGCTGGTTTGGCGAAAACTCCGCGGCATGTAAAAACCAAATTGCCAGTCATTGATGGTTGGCTGATTATTGGTAAAGGTGATTTTAAGTGAAAAATTAGTTATCTTATCGCCAGTCTGCGGACCGGCGATAATTTGTTTGACTGGTATGGTGCTCGCACTAGCTATTTTGAAAGCTAGTAACAAAGCTAAAGATAATTTAATAAATGCTGCACGAGATGGTGTCATTTATTTATTGGTTTCCAGTAGTATAGCTATAGGCACTAGTAGATAGAGAAACACCTGTAGTACTTTGAACACCTGATGTAAAAGTAAGAGTATAGCCTGTATTCGTCAATAATCTTGCGGCAGGGGTGCAGGTTGCACTACTAGCATTTGGTGTAGTGCAAGTTATTGTTACATACTGCTGAGCGGCCCTGTTATATAAAGTTACATTTCCATTTAAGGTACTTGCATTTACGTTGTTATTAAAAGTTGCTGTAAATGATGTATTTGTTACTATAGAAGGGCTGGTGGGAGGGGATATACTGGTAATGTTGAAGCTGTAAGGCGAACTACCGCCGGAATTACAAGCGGCTAAGGTACCAAGTGCCAATAAAGTGATGATGATTTTTTTCATGATAATCTCCTAATATATAGAGTCGTTATTGTTTTTTGACAGGTAGGATTATAGCATAACCACGCAAATTTTCAACTCATGCTGTGGTATTTTAAAATAAAAGTTGACAACTAATTTAGCTAAACCTAAAATATTGGATTGAATAGCTAATAAACAATTTTAAAGACATTATCAATTATGAATCTTGATGAACTTGAACAGTTAAAAGCCAATGCCGAATTGGCGGTGGCATTGTTGAAGCGGATGGCGCATAAAGATCGCCTGCTGATTTTGTGCCATTTAACCACCGGTGAGCTTAGTGCCGGTGAATTATCGCGGCGGTCACTACTTAGTCAGTCGGCATTTTCCCAGCATCTGGCGGTATTGCGTGCCGAAAGCTTGGTTAAAACCCGTAAGGAATCACAGACGGTCTATTATTCGCTGGCGAATGAACATGTACTCGATGTGCTGGCAACCCTTAAACAAATTTTTTGTCAAAAATAGAAAGGACTAATCATGAGTAAAATTCAATATCTGGATGATGCCGGCTTAAAAAGTCGTTTTCCGGCGGGTGTCAGCAATGATGATACGGTAATTATTGATGTCCGCGCGCCATCGGAAGCGATGGTTGAGCGGATCGCTGGTAGTATTAATCTTCCGCTGGATGAAATGCCGCTATGTGATAAATCTAAATTTGCCGGTAAAACACTGGTGTTTCATTGTAAGGGCGGTGTTCGCACCCGTAATAATCAAACGCTGTTGGAACAATTTGATTCGTCGGAGTCTTACTGCATGGATGGCGGAATTGAACAATGGAAGAATTGTGGTTTTAAGGTGGTGAAATAATGCCACCAATCGCGCCACAAACAATTTCGCCATTACGTCAAGCCCAGTTTATTTTAGCAATCATGATCTTAGTTGGAATCATTCTTGGGGTATCATTTTCGAAATGGTTCTTATTTTTGGATATTGCCGCAGGTTTTAGTTTGTTAATCGGTGCACTAAACGGGACCTGCCTGTTGACGGTATTTTTCACTGCGATGCCGTGGAATAAACCGATTAAAAATAAATGAACTTAATCAATCAATTCTCGTCCACGGTTGACCGCTACCACTGCCGCCATTGTGAGTGGCAGGATTATTGCCTTGTGTCCACCAGTTAGCTTTGTAGGTGTGTCCATTGTAAGTGACCGTGTCGCCCGCCCAATAAACCTGACTGCTATTCCATGAACCAGAGTCAGGGCTGGGTACTGGACTCGGACTGGCTGAGGCGCTGGGTTCTGGGCTTGGGGTTGATGATGGGGCTAAACTCGGCGTTGGAGCTGTGGTTGGCGGTGCTGTTGGTGTTGGAGTAGCTTGTGGTGCGGCATTGCTTGGCGTTACACAGATGCTAATAGCATTTTGGGTAACTGTTGCATCACTGGGGGCGTATTTACTCAGATTGGGATCAACCCAAAATTTAGCGCTACCGTTGGCAGTTGGTGCAAATAATAGGGTGCCGTTTAAATGCTGACCATTAAAGATCGCGCAGACATTGCCGCCATTACCGATTACAACTTGACTTAATTGACTGGTGTTTACCGTTGATTCCAAGCCTAGCTGTGCATTGGTGGTTGGGAAATAGCCGTTTTGTTGATAAAATAGATAGACTTCATCCAGCGATTTTTTAGCAAAAATCATTCCTTCGGAAAAACGGGCGCGATTGATATAATCGGTATAGGCGGGAATAGCAAACGCTGCCAATACTCCAATGATAGCAAGGGTTAGTAGTAACTCAATTAAGTTGAATCCCGCCGTTCTAGGTGATTTCATAAATTGTTTCCCGCATGCAAAAACTCTCTCCACGGGGTAGGGTGGTTGTTATTATTCTACGGCTATTTTAGCATGGCATGTCATAGTAACAAAAAAATTTTGACTAAGCTCAAATGCGGGATTTATGTTAATAATGCCGCATCAAATTCTTGTCCCGCATTATTTATGGATTTAATTGTTGCGAACTATTGATTTTAATCTTTTGTTTATGCTAAAATCCATCCCTACCACTTACCGTTACAAATATTTTATGTCGTAACAGGCTCTGTCTCAAATGAGGTAGATATTTGTAATTATTATAAATTTAGGAAATATATATGAAAACTTTCTCAGCAAAAGCTCATGAAGTAAATCACGAGTGGTTTGTTGTTGATGCTCAAGATCAGGTATTAGGTCGTTTGGCATCTAAAATTGCTCACGTATTACGCGGTAAACACAAAGCTATTTACACCCCACATGTAGATACTGGTGATTTCGTTGTAGTTACCAATGCAGAAAAATTAGTTGTAACCGGTAAAAAAACTTTACAAAAAATTTATTACCGTCATACTGGCTACCCAGGTGGTATCTACTCACGCAATTTCAACCAAATGTTGGAAAAAGCTCCTGAGAAAATTTTGATCAATGCCGTTAAAGGCATGCTGCCTAAAGGTCCTTTGGGTTATGCAATGATCAAAAAATTAAAGGTATATGCTGGTGAATCTCATCCGCATAGCGCTCAACAACCTAAACAATTAGAAATTTAATAGGGGCTAACAAATGGTTGGAAATTACAATTACGGTACAGGCCGTCGTAAAAGTTCAGTAGCCCGGGTGTTTATTACTAAAGGTACTGGAAAAATTACAGTAAATGATAAAGAGTATGATAAATACTTTGCTCGTCCTACAAGTTGTATGGTTGTTCGTCAGCCGCTGGAACTGGTTGATCATTTGACTACTTTTGACATTAAAGTTAATGTTTGTGGTGGTGGTGAATCAGGTCAGGCTGGAGCGATCCGTCATGGTATCACTCGTGCATTGATTGAATTCAATTCAGAATTAAAATCAACTTTATCTCAAGCTGGTTTTGTTACCCGTGATGCTCGTGAAGTTGAACGTAAAAAATGCGGTTTACGTAAAGCACGTCGCCGTAAACAATTCTCTAAACGTTAATCCGTTTACAGTTTATTGTTATCAACCCGTACAGTTATGTGCGGGTTTTTTGTTGCAGTTTCTAATCTGATATGGTAATATACCGCTTTCTGTAACCGGATTTGTATCTCCAGCTTGCGCGGTTACAGGGCTTGTTTTTACACGGCTAAAGGGAGAGTCTTCAAATTACACTGGATAGAATAGTTTTAAAAAAAGCTTTTTCTATTGACTCTATCGCTCCGGCGCGACGCCGGTCCTCTTAGCTTGTAAAACTTTAAAATTATAATAGTTTTACAAGGATTATCATATGTCTGAATTTCTTTTTACTTCTGAATCAGTTTCCGAAGGTCATCCAGATAAAGTTGCCGATCAAATTTCCGATGCAATTTTAGATGCGGTGTTTACGCAGGATAAATACGCACGGGTTGCTGCAGAAACCTTGGTTAATACCGGTTTAGTGGTGTTGGCGGGTGAAATTACTACCACGGCGCAGGTTAATTACCAACAAGTCGTGCGTCAAGCAATTCGCGAAATCGGCTATACCAAAAACGAATATGGTTTTGCTGCCGATAGCTGTGCGATTTTAATTAATTATGATCAGCAGTCACCGGATATTGCCCAAGGAGTTAATGAAGGCGAGGGCTTGGATCTCGATATGGGTGCCGGTGATCAAGGTTTGATGTTTGGTTATGCCTGCGATGAAACGCCAACTTTAATGCCATTGCCGATTTATTATTCGCATCGCTTGATGGAAAAACAGGCGCAGGTGCGCAAATCTGGTCAATTGGCATGGTTGCGCCCGGATGCTAAAGCCCAGCTTACTGTTCGCTACGACAGTGCTTCCGGTAAGGCAGTTTCGTTTGATGCAGTGGTGTTGTCAACCCAGCATGACCCGGATTTGACTCATAAACAAATCGAAGAAGCGGTGATTGAAGAAATCATCAAACCAACCTTGCCGGCCGCAATGTTAAATGCCAATACCAAATATTTTATTAACCCAACCGGACAATTTATTACCGGTGGGCCAATGGGAGATTGTGGTTTAACCGGGCGGAAAATTATTGTTGATACCTATGGCGGTGCAGCGCCACACGGCGGCGGAGCTTTTTCCGGTAAAGATCCATCCAAGGTCGATCGTTCAGCCGCTTATGCAGCTCGTTATGTGGCAAAAAATATTGTCGCTTCCGGTCTGGCGCGCCAATGTTTGGTGCAAATTGCCTATGCAATTGGGGTAGCAAAACCGGTTGGGATTAATGTTTATACCTATGGAACCGGCAAGATTGATGATCGCAAGATTGAACAATTGGTAATGAATAATTTTGATTTACGTCCTAAAGGTATTATTCAGGAGCTGGATTTATTGCGTCCAATTTATCATAAAACTGCCGCCTATGGGCATTTTGGTCGCGAAGAAGCCGAATTTAGTTGGGAAAAAACCGATAAAGCAGCACAGTTGGCAAGTTTGCTTTAGACAAAAATAAATGAATAAAAAGCTCCATGTAAAATGGAGCTTTTTTATTGTCACCAGATAAAGAAGCCTAATAATATATCAGATGCTATCTATGAGTAACGAATTTGCTGGTGGCGGAAGGTACTAGTTATAATGGATAATGTCAACCGTGCTAAGAGATTTTCAGTGAATTATTACTGTTTACTTTATGACTCTAATTTAGTTAAATGTCTATATAAGACCATGTTTATTTTTTGGGAAGGACGAGGATGAGATCTTTATTGAATAATGCAAAGCATCAAGCTATGATTGAAGTGATGAATAACTTTATTTTAGGTAAAAATATTGAATTTATGAATGTTTTACATGGACTTTTGCGATCTAACCCTAGTTTTTTGATTAGCTATGATCGAAGAATGATAATTCCTTTTGCTAACGGTACGACAAAACAACGCATCAAAAAAGTAGTGGTTAATACCACTAAAAAATAGCAACCTTAAATGTGGGTGATGGAAGCGCTGTTGCGTAAAGCAATTTTAGTTAAGAGTGCTAGATAGTGTCGTCATGAGTTAATATTGTTATAATATAGCTTTATATTTTAACTTAGAGATTTATTATGACAATTCCAGCACACAGGAGGCACGATATTTCCGATCGTGTTTGGGCAATTCTAGAA
>JBPOJK010000005.1:0-6676 GCA_052033675.1 Pseudomonadota bacterium | reverse complement strand
TATACGCTGGACTAGCAGTATCACCCGCGGTAGTCGCTGGCGCATTATCCGCATAGGCACTAACAGCCATACTAGCTAATAAGCTAATGAGTAGTTTTTTCATGGATCCTCCAATTATTGTTGAATTATATAGTCAAAATTTCGAATAATGCTATTTTAATATGAAAGATGTAGTTTTGTCTGTAGGACAATTTTCCCACAAGAAAACCACTACAGCCTACAAAATATAATAATATCAATGTATATCTGTATCTTAACCGACAAGCCAGTGCAAGGGGTGACTAACGTGGGGTATAAGAATTTACACCCGTAAAACTCTTGAAATGTTGTAAAATACCTACAGAATTTATTTTAGGAGTCATGTAATGAATCTCAGTTTCAATCAACCAATTCGCCAAGCGGTGAGCGCAACACTTGATGAATACATAAATAGCTGCCAATTAATAAGTCAGGCATTGGGGATTTCTCAGGTACTGCTTAATAAAGAAAATCAGATTCTTTTTGCCAGCGCTGCTTTTGCGCAGCAATTCAACTTTGGGGTAGAAGAATTAATTGGAGAAAATTTCAATCATAAAATGGCGGGAATTTTTTCGTCAAGCGGGATTAAACAATTAGAGATTGTGCATGCGCAGATTATTGCCAAAAACCAGCGGCGAATTTATCTTGAAGTTTGTAAAAAAAATACTTTGGTCGAAACACATATTAGTCATAAAGCTCCAGTATTTGATCAAAATGGAGAGTTATTATGTTTGCATATCCAGTATAAACCCTTTACCATTGCCAGATTGGCCAATTTGGGTGCCAAATTTCATAAATTAGAAGGTTATTATCCCTTAACCCGCGATGGATTTGCACAAGTCGAACTATCCCGGGTGCAGCAGATGATTATTTATTTATATGTTCGCAATTATTCTTATACTGAGATAGCTGCATGGATAACGCGGTTTAGCCATCAAATTTCGCCGACTGCAGTCAATAAACAGTTGTTAAAATTAAAAACAATATTTAATGTCGATAGTAGCGATGCCCTAAAGGATGTTTCATTTAAATACGGCTATGACGTTGCGGTACCGGTGGAATTTCTTCCGGAAGGGATTCACGACATTACTGAAGATGCGTTTGATTTATGGCTTTGTTAAGCTCAAAGAGTTGAAAAATAGGTATTAAGAATACTACATGCGGCGAGCTGATCGAGCTTGCCTTTTTGTGCTTGTCCATAAATACCCTGTTCTTTCAGTAAACTGTCAGCATGCGCCGAGCTAAAATCTTCATTAATCAAGGTCACTGGCAGAGTAAATTTTCTGCCGATGCGATTGGCAAAATTATTGATGGTGTTAATCAGTTGAATTTTTTGCGGATTATCACTGGCATGAGGGATTCCAACTACCAGCATAGTCGGCTGCCATTGAGTAACAATCTCCGCTAGTTGATCAATTTTTGTCCACATTCCGTCACCGCGGATGGTAGTTAGCGGATGGGCGATTTTAAGCAATGTATTGCCAACCGCGACCCCAATCCGCATATCACCATAATCAAATGCCAGTATGGTTTGTTCTGTTTTAGGCATTACCGGAACCATTGAAATCAAAAAATGCTAAATTGCTGATTCCGCTTAAGCGTAGCGCTTCTTGATAGCGTGCCTGCGGTTCAATATCTGCCAACAGGTGTTCGGCAATTCCATCCAATACCAGCCAGCTATTGGCCCGCACTTCACGCTCCAGCTGAAAACTGCCCCATGAACAATATCCCGCCGCCAACATATATGGCTGGATTTTATCTTCTTGCGCCATTTCTTCAATTTTTTGACGGCTGCCAGTTAGCGTTAAGCCCCGCAAATCCGGGGTTTGATGAAGAACAAATCCGGTGTTATGTTCTACTGGTCCGCCAAAATGTAGTGGAATATGTCCCCATTGATTTTTGAATTTGGTAAATCCAAATTCATCAAGATGCTTGCTATCCGGGATATTGCGATTGATAATCACACCCACTGCGCCACTAACGTTGCTGTGTTCGGTGATATAAATTACACTACCGCCAAAAACCTGATCCTGCATTGAGGGCATTGCCACCAAACACTTCCATTTGTAGTTATCACTCAATTCAATTTGCATGTATATTCTCCGTCTCTCAAATGTGGACATTGTTGTCCGGCAAAAATAAAATTCCAAGGCTATTCATCATTATGATTACTCTCAACTTGCCGGATGGCCTCAACCAAATTTACCGTCACTACCGTCGAAACACCTTTTTCCTGCATCGTCACCCCCACCAGCTGATCTGCCATTTCCATCGCCAGCCGATTATGCGAAATATACACAAATTGAGTTTTGCTGGCTAATTCTTCAACCAGTTTGCAGAAACGTCCGGTATTGGCATCATCCAGCGGTGCATCAACTTCATCCAGTAAACAAAACGGTGCTGGATTGAGGCTAAACAGCGCAAAAATAAAACTCATTGCCGCCAGCGCTTTTTCACCACCGTATAACAAATGAATGGTAGTATTTTTCTTACCCGGCGGTTCGGCAAAAATTTGCATTCCTGCCTGTAAAATATCACCGTCAGTTAATGCCAGCCGTGCATTGCCGCCGCCAAACAGCGTTCTAAAATAAACCACAATTGCTTGATTCAAGGCATCAAAAGTGGTTTGCAGCAATTTGCGGGTTTCATTATCAATCTGTTCAATCGCCTGAGTTAAAGTGGCAATTGCGGTAGTCAAATCCTCAATTTGTAGCATCAATTCGCGCTGATGTTCACGGGCGATTGCCAAATCTTCAATTGCCTTGAGATTGACCAAACCCAGCTCGTTAATTTGCTGTTCCAGCTCACGGCAATGGTTTTGTACTGCCATCAGCGATTGGTTATTATCTGCCGCCAATTGAGTCAAATCAGCGGCGCTAATTCCCAAGTTGCCAAATTGTTCCTGATAGGTCGAGAGCAAAATATTTTGCTCCTGCTCGCGAAAGCGGGTTTGGTTGATCCGCTCCAAATTGCGCTGATAATTAGTATTTAGGGTCGCCGCCGAATTTTTCAAGCGGACAATCTGCGATGCTTCATCATCAAGTTTTTTCTGGATGGTTTGCATCTGGGTTGCAACTTCAGTAATTTTAGCTTGCAGGGTTACAATCTCCTGTGCCTGTTCATTGCTGTTGACACTCTGCCGCTCATTGCTTAGTTCATTGAGCTTTTCCTTAGCTGCGCTCAATTGCAAGCGTTTTTCTTCAATCAGTTCTGTCGCATGCTTCTTTTGCTGCAATAACAGTTGATTGTCAATTATCAATTGATTGGAGTGGCTATCACATTCTTGTAATTTATTTTTTGCCAGTTGCAATGAGGTTTCGCGGTCGAGTTTGGCTAGCTGGATATCCTGAGTATTACTGATTAATTGTTCGCTGGCATTACGCTTTTGTTCGACAGTTTGTTCCAATTCGCCAATTTCTTGTTGCAGATGCTTGATTTCCTGCTCCAACAAGCGGCTTTCTTCGGTAATTCGTTCCTGATGGCGCTGGGATTGAACATAAATCTGTTCCTGTTTGGTAAATTCGAGCTGCAAATCATGTTTTTTACTGACCAAGCGGCTATGTTTAGCATTCAAACTAGTCACATCGTTATTTAAGCGCTGAACCTTGTCTTTGGCTTGTGCCAGTGCCTGTTCCAATTCATCCATTTGTCCGGTAATTTGGTCATGGCGCAATTCTTCTTCCGCCAACTGTTGCTGATAGACCAAAACATTATCGCTGCGACTGTGGGCGTTGTAAATGACATAATCGCGGGTAGCCAGATGTCCGCTCGCGGTAACACCGATCGTTCCGGTGCTTAGTTGTTGGCGGTTATCAAGATTATCGAGCAGTTGGTAGTTATTCAAATAGGAATAAAGCTGGCTTAAGCGCGGATCAACAATCGTTACATATTGGCTGAGGCTGTCACGATTGATAGCTGGCGCCGGCTCTGAATTTAACAACCATACACCTTGGAGGGCGCTGGCAATATCGCTAACCTCGGCTAAATCGGCAATCAGTTTGCAGGATAATATATCGTTTAATGCCGCCTCAATCGCGACTTCGTAACCGGCAGTAACCGTTAGCTGCTGCCATAACTCCTCCCGCTCTCCATCATCTTTGAATGTCAAATCGGTTTCGCGGTCAGACAGTAACCCGCGCAGTGTGGTCAACTTGGAATCGCTGGCAAAATACAGCCGCTGCAATTCGGTGTTATCGTTATTTAGTTGTGTTTCCGCGCCGCGTGCCTGATCCAGCTCGGCTTCACGTTCCTGGCGGATTATTTCATTGGCAAGCAAGTCTTCTTCCACTAGAGTAATTTCTTCGCGCAGGAAATGGTAGTTTTCACTGAAATCAATCCCTTGTCCCTCGTGTTCCAGCCGACTCAAGCGTGCGGTCAAGGTGCTTTTTTGCTGGGTCTTGTGTTTGAGGGTGTTTTCAAGTAAATCCAACTCATGGCGCGCCAGATTGAGGCTGTCTTGCTCACGCGCCACCTGCGAGCTGATTTCATCGTACAACTCCTGCTCGCGCTCAGTTTTAAGCAGCCGCTCTTCACGGATTATGGTTAGTTCACTTAATTCATCCTGTTTGTTTGCCAGTTGCTCTTCAATATTTTCAATCTGCAAATCCAGCTCAATGATTTCCTGATTAACTTGCTCTTCGCGCTCTATCAATGCACTTGATTCACTTTCAAAGCGTTTCAATAAATCACTATAATGCTTATAGCGTTCTTCAACCCGCGCCAGCAGCGTCCGCTGTTCATTAAATAACTCCATCTGGGTTTGCAGTTCAATTTCCAGCGTGCTTTTGTATTCCTGATGAAGGTTTAATTCGCTATTGACTTCCTCCAGTTGGTAGCCCAAAACCTTTAATTCATCTTCACAGTGGCGGATTAATTGGGCGGTTTCCAGCAAAATTTTGTCGGCATCACGGACTTTGATTGCCAGTGCCAGTAATTGCTGATCTTTTAGTTGCTGACTTAATTGTTGATGAACCAAGGCAACCTGCGCCTGTTCTTCAAGGGTTTCTAGTTGCTTGAAAATTTCGCTGTTGATATCTTCCAGCCGCTGTAAATTTTCGCGGGTATCATTTAGCCGTTGCAAAGTTTCTTTACGCCGTTCGCGATATTTGGATACGCCAGCCGCCTCTTCCAAAAACAGGCGCATTTCTTCCGGACGCGATTCAATAATCCGGGTAATCATTCCCTGCTCAATTACCGCATAGCCTTTGGTTCCAACGCCGGTACCCAAAAACAGCTCGGCAATATCTTTACGCCGTACCTGCTGATTATTAATGTAATAACTGCTGTCACCCTGTCGCGAGAGTACCCGTTTAATTGAAATTTCATTATAGCTGTTCCATAAGCCAGATAATGTTTGTGCCGAATTATCAAAAATCAGCTCGACACTGGCGCGGGATATCGGCTTGCGTTTCAACGAACCGTTGAAAATCACATCGGTCATATTTTCGCCGCGCAACTGGCGGGCTGACGATTCGCCCAAAACCCAACGGGTGGCATCAATTACATTGGATTTGCCGCAGCCATTGGGTCCAACAATTCCAACCAATTGTCCGTGGATATTAATTACGGTAGGATCAACAAACGACTTGAATCCGGCTAATTTTATTTGCTGTAACTTCATTAATTTTAAGTATTTTCTTATAAGTATATGTTTTAATAATTGTTATCTTTGCTGACAGGCGGTTATTATAACAGAATTTTAGATTTTTCCGAATCTTGGCGAGTGTTCGGCTGGAGTTGTCCACTGCGCTACGGTTAATTACGTTAAAATAATGGATTAAACAATTCTTTAGGGAAATCAGCTTGACAACATATGTAAGCGGACAACGCAAACTGATTATTGCTACTACTATAGGCAGTATTTTTGAGATTTTTGATTTCATTTCATTTGTGTTTTTATCACCAGTGCTGGCGGAATTATTTTTCCCGTCAACCATGAAAAGTAAGGCCTTATGGTTTACTTACCTAACCATTGCCATTAGTTATTTATTGCGTCCGGTGGGTGGCATAATTCTTGGTCATCTTGGCGATAAATATGGACGGAAATCGGTATTCAGTATTTCGATTTTGCTGATGTCATTACCGTCGCTATTTATTGGCTTACTGCCGACTTATGCCCAAATTGGCTATGCTGCCACCGCATTACTAGTTATTGCCCGAATTTTGCAAGGATTTTCGCTGGGCGGCGAAGTTCCCGGTTCGATTGCTTATATCTCCGAAAAATTCAAAAACCGGAATTATTTCCTGGCCTGCGCCTGGCTAACCTTTGGTGCCAATTTTGCGGTGGCGACCGGCTCGCAGGGAATCAAGCTGCTGACCGAATTTATGCCGCATGATTTTTTGTATAGCTACGGCTGGCGGCTACCGTTTTTATTTGGCAGCCTGTTGACAATTATCGGCTTTTATATCCGTAAAAGTATTAGCGAGAGTGAAGCCTATCGCGAGATTCGGGCACATAAACAAATTGATCGGATACCATTGGTAACGTTATTAAAGGATTATCGCTATCCGGTAATCAGTGGAATTTTGCTGTCGATTATCGTATCATTGACCACTTCAATTTTCCATGTTTATCTACCGAATTTATTTGTTACCTATTTTAATTTCAATTTGAGTACTGCGGCCGGAATTAGTTCGGCGGGAGCAATAACCATGGCGG
>JBPOJK010000108.1:0-10729 GCA_052033675.1 Pseudomonadota bacterium | reverse complement strand
ATTTTGTTGCAATCGGGATTCCTGTTTTGTAAACATTTTTTTATTTAATTGTCAAAAAAAGTTGAGAGTCTTAGCACACTCCCGCAGGCGTTATTGAAAAACGATGTTCTTTTTGGTCAATGTTTATTACTATTTACAATATTTATAGTCGGTTATGTGTATTTATCTAACTATTTATCGATGGATATATTTTTCAATTCAGATGAGCTATTCTTAGCTGATTTTTATAAAAATATATTTAATCATAGCAGTATTTATCGTAGTATTTCTGATTGGGTATATCCGCAAGTTCCATTTCTTTTCCCTGACTATATAATATATTTTTTTGCATATATATTTTCTAGTAGTGTGTATTTTGCTTTTTTCTATTACATGATAATTCAGATAATATTATTTTATTTGTTAAGCTACTTTGTTCTTCAGAGTATATTTTGTAAGAGAACAGCTGTTTTTTTATCTGCAATCATTATATTGCTTTGTTCCGCCTTTGCTATTTTTAATGAAGTTTATTCATTCATTTTTTTGAGTATATTTCATTTTGGGTCGTTTTTAAATGGACTATTAATATTAATTCTATTATTCTATATGATAGAGAAAAAAAATACTTTAATCTTACATATATTTTTATCTATTGTAATAATTGCATCTGCATTGTCTGACGAATGGGTTGTTGTTTGGTTTGTTTTACCCTATATTTTTGCAATTTTGCTAATTGATAAAAATTATTGTTCATTAAATATTAAACTTCTAATTATTTTAAATCTTTTTCTTTCTGCTATTGTTGGTGTAGTCTCATATCAGTTGATTATTCCGAACCCAATTCGTCCAAATGCGAATTTAATTTCTTTAAATATAGGTAATGTTGTTAAAAAGTTTGTTGATTTATACGGTTTTATTAAACAACAATCAGTTATCAGTTTTGTATTAGGATTATTTTGGATTGGAGTTTTTTTTCTTTATATAACGTATAGAAGAAAAAATCTACCTGTAAGCGACAAGGGTTGGAAAATTAATTTTTGTATTCAATTTAGTCTGATGAGTGTGTTCTTTAGTATATTGGTGATTTTTAGCTTTTCTTTTATGACCTTTACGTGGCGTTATTTAATTCCACTTTCATTTATCCCAATATTTATTATTGTTTCTTTTGGGTTTATGCTTAACAAAAATAATATGTTATATGCGGTTTTCTTAGGCTGTCCTATTTTATTGCTGATTCTGCTCAATAGCTGTATTGGTCTGAAGTTTGAATATTATCCTCAAGATATTGAATGCATAGACCGAGTAGTTACCTTCAATAATATTGATTCAGGCGTAGGACAATACTGGGATGCCAGAAGATTTAATTTTTTGACTAAAAGTGCCGCAAATATTGTTCCAATCAATGGGTTAACACAAAAGCATTATGAATTTATGGACTATAAAGGGCATGTTAAGAAGGATTATGAGTTTGCGATAGTTGAAAGTCAATTGGAGCAATTATATACAGTTAATCAGAATATCTTGCTGTCCGTACCTAATAATGCGTTAAAGATGTTTACTTGTGGCGATAAATTGATTTATATTAGATAATTATGCTAGCGAAGTAAGAATAATGACCAGACAAACAATTTACATTAACGGTTATTTTTATGTTGAGAAAATAAAAGGCGGGGTTAATCGTTTTGCCTCTGAGATAGTGTCGGCTATTGATGAACTGGTTGATTTGGACTTTCAATCAATTGAACTGGTGTTACTCTTGCCTTCACGAAATATGTTCTCGCCACCAGTTTTAAAAAATATCAAAATCGAACAACTGCCGCTGGGTAAAAATAAATATTTTTGGGAGCAAGTTATTCTTCCTTTGTATGTTGGTAGTAATTTCTTAATCAATCTAGCTAATTTCGCGCCGATATTTAAAAAAAATCAATTGTGTGTGATCCACGATGCCTTAATTTTTAGATATCCGCAGGCATATTCGAAAAAATTCCGGATCATTACCAGTTACTTTCATCGTCAGATTGTCAAGCGCAGTAAATTTATTGCGACGGTATCTCAATTCAGTGCTAGTGAGATAATCAATATCATTGGCAAACCACAAAATGAAATTACTGTAATAGGAAATAGTGCCGAGCATATGAGGTTGTTGGTGGCTGAAGAGCAAATTCTAGAGCGGTTTAGTTTAAAACCACAACAATATATTTTGTCAGTATTCTCACAAAAAAATTCGCAATATAAAAATATTGAGTGGTACTTGCGTGCACTTGAGAAGATTAATTATCAATTTGTCTGCGTCGGTCGGGTTGATTTTGATGGTGCTAAAATTCCTGATAATTTACTGCAAATTGGTTGTGTGAGCGATCAACAGTTAAAAGGATTATATCAAAATGCCTTAGGTCTGTTATTTCCCTCTTTGTATGAAGGTTTTGGTATTCCTCCGTTGGAGGCCATGACTTGCGGCTGTCCGGCTATTGTTGCAGATATTTCGGTAATGCATGAAGTTTGTGGGGCTGCAGCGCTTTATTGTGACCCTGATGACGAGAGCTCTTTGGCTCCAATAGTCGCGCAGTTATTGGATAATAATACTCGTCAACAGTTTATTGACAAAGGTTATACCCAAATTAAGCGATTTGATTGGCTTGGCAGCGCCAAACAGTTAATGAATACAATAGTTGCAAATATTGATAGGTCAAAAGCTTAAAAATAATTCTGGTTAACGAATATTAAATTATTATTGAGTATAACAGAATTTATTAATTTATCTATTTGGTATATAATTATTACTTGTGTCCAAATTATTTTTACCACTAATTATCCGAGGTAGCCAAGCCGCCTATGAAGCGAACATTATTTAAATTTCTAGGGTTATTCATTGTGATTGTCATTTTGTTGGCAATCTTTGAACGCTACCATTTATGGATGTATCTGAGTGTCGATGGGTTCAATCGTTACCATGATGAAATTTTGCATTTTGAACAGCATCATATTTTTGAATTTACAGCATTTTATATTGCGGCTTATATTGCGTTAATTGCTTGCTGTATCCCCGGGACAATTCTTTTTGACTTGCTGGCGGGATTTATCTATGGACCAATCGTTGGCTCAGTTCTAGTGATATTTTGTTATTTGACTGGTGCGGTAGTAAATTTTATATTGGTGCGTTTTTTATTATATGATCTGTTGCATAAACATTTTTCGCATTTGCGGCATATAATTTTAAAAGAAAATGGACTCAGAAGTACCGCGATCAATTTAATCGGGCTACGGTTTATTCCGGTAATTCCGTTTTGGCTGTTAAATATCGTGGCGGCAGTAGTACAAATACCGCTATGGGTTTTTGTAATAACAACTTTTCTGGGCATCATTCCAACCTCGGCTATCTATGTGCTAATCGGTAATGGTGTGCGCATTCAAATGCAGTATCACCAGCCGGTGACCCTCAACTCTTTAGCTAATCCAACTCTGCTGGGACCGCTGGTACTATTGGGGTTATTAATCCTAATTCCAAACTTGGTCAGAAGTTACCGCAAAAAACAACAGTCACAAGCCAATCATGAATAAAATAATTTTACAGCGGCTCTCTCTGGCAGTTAGTGATATTGTGAGTATGGCGCTGGCTTTTTTAATTAGCATCTGGTTAACCAATCTTTATCATCATGAACTAAATAGTCCGTGGAGTAATTTTTTTCATGTTGGTGTATCTAAATTATTGGGATTGGTAATAATTGGCGTATTTTGGTATTTTGAACAATACTCTAAACGAAAACCCTTTTGGGAGGAGTTGCTGCAAACCTATCGGCTGGTCCTGTTTTTTGTGATAATTAATTTAGGGATTGCTTTTGTACTCAAAAAAGGTTCATTAAAAATCATGCTGGTGGGTTTTTGGGTTGGCTTTGCAATCTTAATTCCTATTTTGCGGTATTTAACAAAACTCTTCTTATTGAAAATAAATTGCTGGCAACGCGATGTTTATATTTTAGGTAGCGGCAAAACCGCACGGGATGCTTATCGGTTATTTGTTCGTAACCGCTTGATGGGGTATCGCTTAATTGCCTTTGTTGGCGAAGATGCGAGTCATTTATCAGTTGATGCTATCGATATTCCATTGATTAGTCAAGAGCAATTTATCAAAAAGATCCAAGCGCACGCATTATGTGACGTGATTGTCGCGCTGGATAACGGTCATTTAAATCAACATACCCGCTTAATAAATTTCCTGCAGCACCATTGCCTGGCGG
The DNA here is from genome assembly GCA_052033675.1 of Pseudomonadota bacterium. GTDB lineage: Bacteria > Pseudomonadota > Gammaproteobacteria > Burkholderiales > UBA11063 > Aquella. The sequence continues at coordinate 6,515 of JBPOJK010000108.1, read as the reverse complement.
TTTTAGTTTTACCGGATATTAGCGGCTTGGCGTTATATGGTGCGCAAATTGAACATTTCTTTGGTAATGACCAGTTGGTGCTACGGTTGAATAATAATCTGGCACGCAAAAGCAATATTTTTATGAAACGAGTCTTTGACTTACTGTGTGTGATTCCGGGGATAATTGTACTGTTGCCGGTTTTTATTGTGATTGGGTTAATTATCAAGATTTCAGTGGGCGGGCGAGTATTTTATTTCCACCAGCGGATTGGTAAACACGGTCAGCCGTTTTATTGCATCAAATTTCAATCAATGTATGCCAATAGTAAACAAATGCTTGAGCAGCTTTTAGCCAATGATTCGGCAATTCGTGAGGAATGGAAAAAATCTTTTAAGCTGAAGAATGATCCGCGAATTACGCCAATTGGTCGCTGGCTGCGCAAAACTAGTTTGGATGAGCTGCCGCAGTTATTTAATGTGCTAATTGGTAATATGAGTTTGATTGGTCCACGTCCGATTATTAAAGACGAAATTGCCCGCTACCGGGATGGTTTTTATTTCTATCAATTGGTTACGCCGGGAATTAGTGGTCTGTGGCAGGTTAGCGGACGGAGTGAGACTGATTATAGTGATCGGGTGCGGTTGGATGAGTGGTATGTGAAGAATTGGTCATTGTGGTATGATATTGTGATTTTGGTTAAAACTATCAGCGTGGTTCTAAAGCGTAGCGGCGCATATTAAGCAGGGGATAGAGATATGTTTGATTATATTATTATCGGGGCAGGAATGACCGGCGCGGTAATGGCTGAACGAATTGCTAGCCAGTTGGGCAAGCGCGTCCTAATAATTGAACGGCGTAACCATGTCGGTGGTAATTGTTATGACTATTTTGATGATGCCGGGATTTTGGTGCATAAATATGGCCCGCATATTTTTCATAGTAAGTCCGCAGAAGTTTGGCAATATTTATCACAATTTACCGGATGGAATATCTATCAGCATAAGGTGCTGGCAGCGGTAGATGGCGTAGAAATTCCGGTGCCGTTTAATTTAAACAGCCTAAAGCTGATTTATCCACAGCAGTTGGCGAATAGCTTGACTGCTAAATTGATCAGCCAATTTGGTTATGGACGGCGGGTGCCGATTCTTGACTTGCTAAATACCGACGATTCCGAACTTAAAATGCTGGCGCAATTTATTTATGACAAAATCTTTGTCAATTTTACTTACAAACAATGGGGACTACGTCCGGAAGATCTTGAGGATTACGTTATGGCACGGGTGCCGGTAATTGTTTCACATGATGATCGCTACTTTGCGGATGAGTTTCAGGGGGTGCCGAGGTACGGTTATACCAAGATGTTTGAGAGTATGCTGGCGCACCAAAATATCAAATTGATGCTAAATACCGATTATCGCGAGTTGCTAACGGTAAATCATCACACCAAGCAAATAAAATTCATGAATCAATTATTTGAAGGCAAACTGATTTATACCGGCAAAATTGATGAGTTATTTGATTTTTGCTATGGCGAATTGCCGTACCGGAGTCTGGATTTTAAATTTATTACCTTATTCCAAAAACAGTATCAAGCAGCGGGAACGATTCATTATCCCAATGATTACGATTTTACCCGTATTACCGAAATGAAGCAATTAACCGGACAAAATCATCCGTTTACCACGATAGTACAAGAATTTCCACGGGCTTGCGGGCGTAAGGATATACCTTATTATCCGGTTCCGCAACCGCAAAACCATGAATTATTTACTCGCTATCAACAACGAGCTGCTGAATATCCGAACATTATTTTTTCTGGGCGGTTGGCGGATTATCGTTTTTATGATATGCACGAAGCAGTCTCAATGGCGTTGAATAAATTTGCCCAAGATCTTGGGCGATGAAAATTTTATTTGTTAAACGCGGCGCATTGGGCGATGTTTTAATGACTACGCCGCTGGTGCGGCAAATTCGTCAACATTTTCCAGAGGCGCAGCTTGATTACGTGATTGGCGATTCTTGTAAAAGTGCACTAACGGGTAATCCACATCTGAATAATATAATTTTACTACCGGATCGGGCTTTTTCAGCCGCGGGTGTTGGCTTATTACTGGGTTTTATTTGGTCTATCCGCGGTAACTACCACCATATCTTTATCCTCGGTAAAAACTGGAATATCAATCTGTTATTTAAATTGGCAGCAAGTAATTTAATTGGTTTTGCCCGTGAAAAAATCTCGCAGTGGTTGTTAAGTGGTTTTGTCACATATAATGATACCAATCGTTATCAGGTTGATTATTATCTGGATTTATTGACCGTCAGTAAGTTGGCGCAAGTAAATTATGCCGATATTCAGCTGGAGCTAACAACTACAGCTGAAGATAAAGATATTATTGCCGCATATTTAGCTAAATATCAACTAAATAACTTTATCGTGGTAACCAATAGCGGTGGAAATAATAGCTTTGAAAATAGTGGGATACGGATGTTGCCGGAAAATAAGATATTGGAGCTACTGGCAAGGCTTTTATCGACAGCGCCAGTAATTCTACTGGGCGGAGCTGTTGATTCAGTGAACTATACCAATTATCGCGATAAATTGGGCAATCCGCAAAATTTGTTTCCTTGTGCCGGCGTATTTACCTTGCCGCAGAGCGTTGAATTACTTAAGTTGGCTGATCATTTTTATGTAACCGATTGTGGTAGTATGCACTTAGGTTTGGTCGCTCAGGTACAGGATAAAATGACTGGCTTTTTTGGTCCAACCAACCCACGTCATATTTTACCGGCTAATTTTGCTGGGCAAATTGTGTGGCAAGATCAGGATATTTTTGATCCTGAATATCAAATAAACGGCAAAATTAATAATCCACAGTTAAAATATTTCAAGCGTTTAGAAACGAATCGGTGAATATAAAATTTATTAAATGAGTTATTAAATGAGTAATTTCCAATGAAAATTGCGATTGTCCATGATTGGCTATATACCTATGCAGGAGCAGAAAAAGTTCTAGAGCAAATAATAAATTGCTTTCCGGATGCGGATTTATTTAGTTTGATTGATTTTTTGCCGGCAGACCAACGTGGGTTTATTAAAAATAAGCCAGTAATCACCTCATTTTTACAAAAAATGCCGTTTGCCAAGACCAGGCATCGCCATTATTTACCATTGATGCCATTGGCAATTGAACAATTGGATGTGAGTGGTTATGATGTTGTCATCAGTAGTTCGCATGCAGTGGCTAAAGGGGTGTTGACGGGTCCCGATCAGCTTCATATCTGCTATTGTCATTCACCAATCCGTTATGCCTGGGATCTACAACATCAATATCTTAATGAGGCTGGGATTAGCAAAGGATTCAAGTCATGGTTGACGCGCATAATTTTGCATAAAATTCGAATGTGGGATTATCGGACTGCCAATAATGTTGATTATTTCATTGCTAATTCGGAGTTTATTGCGCGGCGGATTAATAAGGTTTATCGGCGTGAATCTACCGTTATTTATCCTCCAGTAGACATCGATAAATTTACCTGTGTCACGGATAAGGAGGATTATTACTTGACTGCTTCTCGGTTGGTTCCATATAAAAAAATTGCACTAATTGCACAAACATTTGCTGCATTACCTGATAAGAAGTTGAAGATCGTTGGTAGTGGACCGGAACGGGGGAAAATTGAGCAGTTAATTAAAGGACATGCTAATATTGAATATCTTGGTTTTGTTCCTGACCAACAGTTGACTGATTTAATGCAGCGAGCCAAAGCTTTTGTTTTTGCCGCAGAAGAAGATTTTGGGATTATTCCGGTCGAGGCTCAAGCCTGTGGAACAGCGGTAGTCGCATATGCTAAAGGTGGGACACTTGAAACTGTTGTTGGTCTTGAAAATGAGCAGCCAACTGGCGTGTTATTTGCGGAACAAACTAAAGACAGCATCATAGCGGCTATTGAACTTTTTGAGCAACAGCAGGTTATTACTCCGGCTAATTGTCGCAGTAATTCAGAGCGTTTTTCAAATGCGCGGTTTTGCCGGCAGTTTAAGAAGTTTGTAGCTGAGCGGTTCCATAAGTGATTTTATGTTAGATTAACTGCGTATTGAATTTACATAAACAGCAACAAATTTCCACGTCGTGGTTAAATCGGGTATAATTATGTTTATTAATTTTGTTAATTTTAGGGAGTAATGCCATAAGTACTGAAAAACAAACGCGGATTAATGAAGCGATCACTGTTCCGGAAGTGCGGTTAGTAATTGATGCAACAGGTGAGCAGGTCGGTGTTGTTAGTATTGGTGAGGCTTTGAGACGAGCTGAGGAGTTAAATTTAGATTTGGTTGAAATTTCGCCAAATGCTAATCCTCCGGTGTGTAAAGTGATGGATTTTGGTAAGTTTAAATATCATGAGCAAAAAAAAGCTCATGCAGCAAAACAAAATCAAAAACAGGTGCATGTCAAAGAAGTAAAATTGCGTCCAGTGACGGATGATCATGATTATGAAATTAAACTTCGCAATGCCAAACGCTTTTTAGAAGATGGTGATAAAGTTAAGTTTATTGTTCAGTTCCGTGGTCGTGAAATGGCGCATCAGGAATTGGGTTTACGCTATCTTGAACGAGCACAGCAGGATCTATTAGATTTGGTTGTTGTGGAAATGGTGCCCAAGGTTGAGGGACGTAACGCGATCATGATTGTTGCACCCAAAAAGAAAAAATAAGGGTTGAGAATGAAAGTAAGCGGATTTACTTTTTTGCGCAATGGAACAATTTTAGGCTATCCCTACGTGGAAAGCCTAAAATCATTATTGGCCGTCTGTGATGAAGTTGTTGTAGCTGTTGGAAATAGCGATGACGATACTTTGGCGCAAGTTCAGGCAATCGGTGATCCGCGCTTGAAAATTATTGAAACGACCTGGAATGAGAATATGCAGGATCGTGGTTATACTTATGCCCAACAAAAAATGATTGCTCAGTTTAACTGTACCGGAGACTGGGCTTTTTATTTAGAAGGTGATGAAGTTATCCATGAAAAGGATTATGGTTTAATCCGAACTACCATGGAGAAGTATCTCAATGATAAAGAAGTTGAGGCATTGGTGTTTGATTATTACCATTTTTACGGTTCCCCAATGACCTATGCGTATTCACCACGCTGGTATCGTCGTGCACCACGAATTATTCGCAATACGGTACGTAGTTGGGCTCCGGATGGTTTATTTTGGTTGATAATGAATGAAAATCGCCGTGGGCGGTATCCTAATGCCGCGTTGGTTGGTTGTCATTTGTTTCATTATGGGCATATCCGCTCAGTTGCCAAAATGAACGAAAAGCAGAAACGGGTTGAGCGCTATTGGGGTAAAACGCCGAAAGAGTTTTTGGGTTATGGTGACATAGACCCACACACTATTCGTGATTTTACAGCTACGCATCCACAGGTTGTTACTGGCTGGTTAGCAAATGATGCTGAGCAAAAATTAGTGGTTAATCCAGATTACAAGTTGTCAAAGCGGGATAAAAAACACCGTTGGATGAGCAAGTTGGAAAAAATGTTTAATGGTCTAGAACTCTCTAAAAAACATTATAAACTAATCCGAAAGTAGTTTGTAATGAAGTTTCTCTTGATTAGAAACGATGTGTTGGGCGATGCCATCGTTTCATCTACTTTTATCGAATCATTAGCCAAGTCATTAAATTGTCAGATCGATATATTGTGCCATGCTTATAATGAGGTGGCTTTTCGTTATAATCCATATCTAACCAACATCTTTATTTCTAAACATCAGCAGGGAACTAAGCGGTTAGCCGATGATATAACCGATGTTGTGCGGCAAATTAGCTCGACGGTCGATATCTATGATGCTATTTTTGTGCTAAATCCATGTTTACGTAGTTTAAAATATGCGGCAATGATTAATACCCGTCGGGTTTTTGGTCGTAAATTTCTAACGCGAAGCTTTTCAACCAAGTGGTGGTTTTATAGCCATCAATTCAGACATAAATATTTATTTGTTGATGATGGTGATAGCACCAGCCATGAAGTGTTGCGATTACATAATTTACTTCAGTGCGGGTTAAAATCCTTGTCGGTTGAAGATATTGTGACTACTCCGAATTTGGCTAAATTTTATCTTCCTGATACTGAATATGTCGAAGCTATACGAACAAATAGTTGTATTATTAATGTTTCTGGCAAGGCGGAGCAGTCGCGTTATATTAATGATTCAATGCTTTATGCTCTGGTTGATCATCTGTTAAAAAGTCAAGTAGATAATATTTCGATTATTGCTACCGAATCTGATCGGTTACGCGTTACTCAAGTTTTAGAAGCTTTCTCTGGTACACAAGTCCAGATATTAATTACTGGTGATTTATTGCAATTGGCTCGGGAAATGCGTTGTTATCAGGTCTTTATTGGTTGTGATGGTGGTTTGGCGCATTTAGCTGCAGGTCTTGGGCTATTTTGTATTACATTATTTGATCAACAGGATGCTAGGATCTGGCACCCGTGGAGTGATAAACAGATGTCATTACAGTCGCC
>JBPOJK010000090.1:0-26232 GCA_052033675.1 Pseudomonadota bacterium | reverse complement strand
TAATATATTATTATAAAAAATTTATTTATAGCTTTTTGTAATTTAAAATATAGTTTGGATTCATTATTTATAATATTACTAATATATAATTTATTATTACTATTATTAGATCAATTTTTTGTTTATAACTATAATAATTTATATATAACAATGGAATAAATTAAAATTATCTTATTAGTAAATAGGATTTTTTTAAGACCGTAATTGTTAATAAAAATTTAGTTTTATTAATTATTGTTAACATCTTTAAGTTATTTACAACTTATTAGCTAAGTTATTAACCATTAGCTGTTGATAAGTTCCCATTTAAGATTGAATGTTAAAAATATCGTTAGGAATTTTTTTATGGTTAAAGTTTTAGTAATCAGGTTATCAGCAATTGGTGATATTTTTCATACCTTTACTATTTTGCCGGATATAAAAAAAGCATTACCGGATTGCCAAATAGATTGGTTGGTTGATGAAAGTTTTGTTGAAGTGGTTAAATTATCGCCATTGGTGGATAAAATAATAGCTATTCCTTTAAAAAAATGGAAAAAGCAGAAAATAAGTTGGTTATTTAATCTTATTAATTTTAAGAAAAATTTAAAATCTGAACAGTATGACTATATTATTGACACTCAGGGACTAATAAAATCGGCCATAATTTCACGTTTTTTATTCAAAGGTAAATTTTATGGTTTAGATTTTAAATCTGCCAGAGAATGTCCAGCGGGTTTATTTTATGATTATAAATATTTTGTCGATCAAGATAATATTGCTGTTATAAGATTGAGGGGATTAGTTAAAGAAATATTTAAAATAAAACAATTAGATAATTTGGATTTTAAAATAATTGATGTCGATAATTTTGTGGTAGACTATGGTAATTATATTATGTATTTACATGGAACTTCCAAAGATAATAAAAAATGGGCATATAATAACTGGCTTAACTTAACTTATTGGATAATTGAGAACACTGATTATAATGTTGTGTTGACTTATAGTAATGATCAGGAATTAGCTTTTGTAACCAGATTAGCAGATGACGTAAATAATTCTCGTTTAATAGTAGTTAATAAGCTTCCTTTTGCTCAGTTGGCTGTTATAATAAAGAGTGCTAAATTGATAATTGGTGTTGATACCGGATTTACGCATTTAGCTAATTTATTAAATAAACCGTTGTTGGCAATATTTTTAGCGACAAATCCGAATTATGTTGGTATAATCCAAAATCAAATAGCACATTTATTTGGTGGCTTGAATAAAACTGTATCACCTACAGAATTAATTGAATATATTACTGAAAATAAATTATTGGAGACTAAAAATGTTTTTTCCAGTTAATAATGAAATGTTTACTTCACCTGAAAAATGTATCAGCGAATGTGATAAACAAATTGCATTTGCTAAAGGAATTATAACCCATTTAGAACAGTATGTTGTTCAGCTAGAATCTATAAAATTAATGGCTGAATCAACTAAAAAGATTCAGGATATTAATCCATTTGGCTCAATGTTGCAGCAATTTATGAATACAACTAAGAAAGATTAAGAATGCGGATAATTTATTCGCTATTATTATATTTGTTGGCACCATTAATCCCTTTTTATCTTAAAAAACGTGGGAAAAAAAATCCTGATTATTTAAAAAATTGGCATGAACGATTTAGTTGGAAAATTTGTAATAATAGTAACAAACCATTAATATGGTTACATTCAGTATCAGTGGGTGAAACCAGAGCGATGCAAAAAATGGTATTTTTGTTAAGAGAGAGATTTCCAGAATACCAATTACTGATTACCACCATGACACCTACCGGGCGTGCTACGGCTAAAAATTTATATCCATTTGTAATAGTTCATTATATACCATATGATTTAGATTTTTGTGTTAGAAAATTTTATCAGATTTTTAAACCTAAAATCGGAATTATTATGGAGACTGAAATTTGGCCTAACTTAATTCATTATGCTGATAAATATAAAATACCATTATATCTGGTTAATGCACGGCTATCCGATCGATCTTATCGTGGTTATCAACGGTTTAAATATTTCATTTTACCAATTATAAATAAAATTTCAGCTATTTTGTGCCAAGATGAAAATAGTATGAATAATTTCAAAAAATTAGATTACAATGGAACTTTGAAAACTATTGGTAATACTAAATTTGATTTGACTATTACTAAAGAAATTGGTGATAAAATAAAACAATTTAAAGAATTTTTTTCTGAACGTAAAGTTATAACTTTTGCTTCAACTAGAGATGGGGAAGAAAAGTTAATTCTAGATAATATTTCTTTGGAAAAAGATGTTTTATATTTAATTGTACCGCGCCATCCGGAAAGATTTAAACTTCTTGAGCAATTACTAATAGACAAAAATATTAATTATCAATTACGATCCCAAAATCAGAGTATTTTAGCTACTACAAAGGTTGTAATTGGTGATTCAATGGGTGAAATGTTGGCTTATTATGCGATTAGTTATCTGGTAGTAATTGGTGGTAGTATCAATGAATTTGGTGGACAAAATCCACTAGAAGCTATTTTTATGGATGTTCCGGTTATTTTTGGTAATTCTATGTTTAATTTTGCTGAAATTGCTAAAAATTTACTGTTGATGAATTGTGCTAAGCAATTTAATAATATCCAGCAACTGAATGAGTTAATTAATAAACTGCTATTGGATTATAATTTGTATAATGAATTGCAACAAAATTGTAACTATTTTATTAAAAAATATCAGGGTGCTTCCCAAGCTGTGATTGATAATATTACTGAAAACTTATAATGTTTCATATGAAACAAATTGGTTGAAAATGACTACTCAAACGACAATCCATAAATATAGCCAAATTGATTATACAGCTATTATAACTAAGCAACCGGATATTGTTGCTGATGAAGCCGCATTACAATTGTATATTGTCTATTATGTTGAGAATAAACCATATAAAATTCACCTTACTACCTTAATGCGTAGTTCAGGCGACGATGAGGATTTGATTGTGGGTTTATTGTTTAATGAAAATATTATTAGCTATTATTCACAAATAACTTCAATATCAAAATTAGGTAAAAATAATGAAAATTTATGGAAAGTAGAATTGTCTATAGATTGTAAGTTTAATCCGGAACAACATCGACGAAATTTATTAGCAACTGCTAGTTGCGGTGTATGTTCACAAGTTAATCATCCAGATATTATTGATGAAGAAAAACCAGTCGGTGATAGTTTTAAAATATCAATAAAAAATATTTTATTTATGGCACAAGATTTTGGTAGGTATCAACAAAATTTTAAGAAAACTGGTGGCGTTCATGGAGTTGCAGTTTATGATTTAACTGCCAAATATATTATTTCTGCCGAAGATATTGGTCGTCACAATGCCTGTGATAAAGTAATCGGTAAGTTATTAAAGCAAAATCTACTTACTAATGCGGATAATTATTGTTTAATTTTTAGCAGCCGGATTAGTTATGAATTGATTCAAAAGGCGCAGCAGGCTAAAATTAAAATAATATTAGCATTAGGTGCGCCGTCAAGTCTAGCTGTTAATTTAGCACAGCAATATCAAATGACATTAATTGGTTTTATCAGGAATAATTCTTTTAATGTATATAGCGGTAATGAAAGGATTGAATGATGATATTAAGCGATAAATTTTCGCGCAAATTTCATTATGTGCGCTTATCAATAACAGATCGCTGTAATTTTAAATGTCAGTATTGCTTGCCAAATGGTTTTCAAAGTACCGGGAAACAACAAGATTTAACTATTATTGAAATAGAAAATTTAGTTGCAGCATTGGTTGAAATGGGGATTTGGAAAATTCGTTTAACTGGTGGTGAGCCTACAGTAAGGAATGATTTAACTGCTATTATAGCGGCAATCCGTAAATTTCCACAAATTACCGAATTATCTCTAACTACCAACGCGTATCGACTATATCGGCAACTGGATGAATATCTAGCCGCTGGGTTAACTGGTATAAATATTAGTATTGATAGTCTTGATCAACAGCAATTTGCCAGAATTACCGGTGTAGATCGACTGGATAAAATTTTACCGGTAATCGATTGCGCTTTAGCGTCATCATTAAAATCGGTAAAAATTAATACGGTTTTATTGAAGGATAGTTATCTTGACGAATTGAAGCATTTCAGTCAATTGTTAAAAACTAAAGCCTTAACAGTAAGATTTATTGAGTTAATGGAAACTGGTGATAATAAAGAATATTTCACACGAAATTACATTTCTGCTCACGAAGTGATTAAATATTTAGAAGGTAATCAGTGGGCGCAAATCCCTCGTTCTCTTGCTTCTGGTCCGGCACAAGAATTTAAGCATGATCAGTTTGTTGGTAAATTTGGAGTAATTGCACCATACAGTAAAGATTTTTGTGATGGTTGTAATCGACTACGATTTACGGCACGTGGTGAATTACGTTTATGTTTGTTTGGTGAGGGAAGTTATTCAATTCGCCATTTATTACAAAATAAAGCCGATAAAACTGAGCTCCAACAGCAAATACTTTCGGTTTTAACCACTAAACCTGCGGCACACCGATTAAACGAGTCTTTAACTGGAAATGTAATTAATTTTTCTAAAATCGGTGGTTGAAGTAATAATATAGTAAGGTAAATTATGACGTATTATCATATGATTGATGTCAGTGATAAGCTGACAAGCAAAAGAACTGCCATTGCAAGTGGCAAGATTTATGTTGGGGAAAAAGTATTTAAGTTAATTCGCGATAATCAGATGATTAAAGGTGACCCATTACGCTTAGCCGAAGTTGCCGCAATAATGGGTGCCAAACAAACCAGTAACTTAATTCCTTTATGTCATCCGTTGGGGTTAGATAAAGTTGAATTTATCAGTGAACTGGTTGCCGCAGAAAATGCAATTCAGGTTTACTGCATCGCGATTACCAGCGCCAAGACCGGAGTTGAAATGGAAGCTTTGGCTGGTGTTAATGCCGGACTGTTGACGATTTATGATTTGAGTAAAATCTCTGAACCGGCATTAATCATCAGTGATATAAAATTATTGCTAAAAATTGGTGGTAAAAGCGGTGTCTGGTTTAATCCTCTGGTTAGTGATTTTCCTAAATGGCTAAATGATTATCTCCCGGCAGTAGTTACATTGAAAGAGGTTGAATTTGCTACAATAACCCTAAGTGACCGCGCCAGTCTTGGTATTTACGAAGATAAATCCGGTAAAATATTGCAGCAGCTGTTATCAGATGCTGGTGCCAAGAGTATCGCATATCAGGTACTGGCTGATGATGGTCAATTGTTGTTGGCACAAATCAGTAAATTGATTATGGCAAAACCACAGCTTATTATTACCTGTGGCGGAACTGGAATCGGCGAACGCGATATAGTTCCGGAAACTTTGGCGCAATTGGGCGGGCGCGAAATTCCTGGAGTTGGCGAATTATTGAGAATTTATGGTAGCAAATTTACTCAATTTAGCTGGGGTAGCCGCTCAGTGGCATACGTATTGAATAAAATATTAATAATCGCTTTACCGGGAAGTTCCAAAGCAGTTAAAGAAGGATTTGATTGTTTATTACCAATTTTAGGCCATTTAATAAAAATGGCACAAGGTGGAAATCATGATTAGTTATTTTGAGGCATTAGAATTAATTGAAAAAAATGCTGCTATTGCAGTAACAGAACAAATTAGCGTTGGTGATAGTCTAGGCAGAATCTGTATTAATGATATCATTAGCCCATTAAGTTTGCCAGCCTTTGATAATTCAGCAATGGATGGTTTTGCCGTCTTTTCACAGGCAACAATCACAGCAACAAACGATAAATCACTAAGGTTTGAAGTAGGTGAAGTTATTCCTGCGGCGATTAGTGAAAGTAAGACCGCGTTGGCAATGAATATGTGTAGTGAAATAATGACCGGGGCGGCGATTCCACAGGGATATGATGCGGTTATTCCAGTTGAACTGGTTACTGAAATTAATGATAATGGTAAGCGCTATATTGAAATTACTGAACCGATAGCGGCTAATACAAATTTGCGTTTCAGTGGTGAAGATGTTCAGGTTGGTGAATTAATCATTAAACAAGGTTGTAAAATATCGCCGGCTGAAATTATGTTGTTACGCGCCGTAGGTATCACTGAAATTGAGGTTTATAAACAAATTGCTATTGCAGTTGCGGTTAGCGGTGAAGAAGTTAGTGAAAATTATGATACGGCATTACAGCACGGTGAAATTTATAATTCCAACGCGCCGCTATTGAATAATATGCTGGCAGAGAATTGTTTTAGCAGTAAGTATTATGGTATTTTACGCGATAATAAATTGGCACTGATAGATTATATTAATGCGAATGTGGATAGTAAAATTTTGCTTACTACCGGTGCAGTTTCCAAAGGAAAATGGGATTTTATTCCGCAGACTCTTCGTGAAATTGGTGCGGAAATTATTTTTCATAGCGTTGCGATACGTCCAGGCAAACCGATATTATTTGCCAAGCTCGCCGATGGACGGTATTTTTTTGGGTTACCGGGAAATCCGGTGTCTTCCTTTGTTGGGTGGCGATTTTTTGTGATTCCATTGATTCGGCACCTATTTAACCTCGACCGTGAAAAAACTATTCAGGCGCAAGTTAGCGGTCAATTTAGTAAAAAACATAAATTACGTCAATTTTTAAAAGCTAAATTTGAAATTATAACTGCCCAAGCAGTAGTTACCATTAGTACCGACCAAGAATCATTCAAAATTAAACCACTGATTACTAGCAATTGTTGGGCTATTGCTGAGGAAAATACCAACAAATTGAGTGCTGGTGATTTAATATCGGTTGTTCCATTGTACCATGATTTTTCCAGCTAATAAATGCCAGAAGATGTTTTTATTATTACTTATCTATGCTAGTTTAGGGTAAAATTTCGGCTGGAGACTAATCAATAATTTTTTAGGGATGTTTTATTATGAGCAAAAAAGGACAAGAAACCGCGGCTTTAATTTATGAAGCTGTTTTACCAGCGGGAATTAAATCGTTTTCTATGTGTTCAACTCGGTTACGGATTACCTTGAATGATTATAGCAAAATTGAAGTCAGTAAAATTGCGGGTTTTCCAGGGGTTATAAACGCGCTGGTTGCTGATGATCATTTACAGGTAGTTATGGGTGTTGGTGATGTAGTTGATGTCTATAGCGAATTCAAGAAAATAGCCGGATGATAGTTGTTTTTAATGGTTTTGGTTCAACCAGATATATTCGTAATTATGAAATGGAAATTAGCAGTTCAGTAACGGTTGCTCAATTACGACAACAACTAAAAGCTAAATTATCCACTGAACAATCGACGATTGAGTTAATTAATGTGCTGGATAGTTGTGCTTTTGCTGGTAATGAACAGGTTTTTTCTGAAGATTATCTGGTAGATCAGCCGCAGATTATAAATATTTTACCGCCGGTGTGTGGTGGTTAATCGTTATTCGGCACAAATATTATTGTCTGAAATCGGTAGTGGCGGTCAGGAGCTGTTGCAGCAAAAACATGTTTTATGTATTGGTGCAGGAGGACTGGCCGCTAGTGTTTTACCCTATCTGGTAGCTGCTGGAGTTGGTAAAATAACCATAGTTGATGATGATAGTGTTAGTATTTCCAATTTGAATCGTCAGGTACTGTTTAAAGAACATGATGTCGGCAAATTAAAAGCAGCAGTAACTAGTAGTTATCTACAACAACAAAATCCGCAAGTTAACATAAATTATCAAACCATTCGCTTTAATTTGGGTAATGGTCAGGATTTGATTAATAATTGCGATCTGGTAATTGATTGCAGTGATGATTATGCTACCAAGCTGGCAATTAATTATTGGTGTGGACAGTTAAATAAACCCTGGGTTTATGCTTCGGTTTTGGGCTGGGATGGGCAAGTGGTTTTATTTCCGATGCAGGATGATGTTAGTCCATGCTATAAATGTTTTCAACAAAAAACACCAACTAATTTAACCAGTTGTTCATTAAGTGGGGTAACCGGTCCGGCGGTCAATCTGATTGGCAGTCATCAGGCAATGTTGGCGTTGCAGGCGTTATTGGGGCAATACCATAATGCCAATCGCGTGCTGGTTTTTGATATCTGGCATTTGGAGATGCAATCATTTGCTTTGAAACGACAACTGGATTGTAAATATCATAATCAGACACTGGATGAAATTCCTGCCATTTATTATCATCAACTGGCCGATAAATTATCGACGATTAAACTTATTGATGTACGAACTAACGAAGAATGGGAACAGGGTCATTATCCGCAAGCGATACATATTCCGATTGGTTCATTGCTAAGTTCAGCTGAACAATATTTGTCGTGGGATGATGAGCTGGTTATTTATTGTAATCGGCAGACATTAAGTCAGTTAGCCGTTAGTAATTTGCGCGAATTGGGTTATAAGAAGCTCTATGTCCTTAAAGATGGATATAAAAAAATATGAAAACTATAATAGAATTTTGTGATACGACCATTGATATTGGTAATTATCTGCAGCAAATGACTAATTTTGAGCATGGTGCAGAGGATATTTTTATTGGTAAAGTTCGCAAAGAAAATCAAAACCGGCAAGTGGTGGGTATTGAATACGAAATTTTTGCACCGCTGGCAGAGAAAACCTTAATGGATTTATGTACTAAGGCGCGTCAGGATATTGATTCGGGATTAGACTTATGCATTGTTCATCGTAGCGGTTATCTGGAAGTTGGCGAAGTTAGTGTGGTAATTATTGCAACATCTAAACATCGTCATGAGGCTTTTACGGCGTGTCGATTCATAATTGAAGAAATAAAGCATCAGGTTCCAATCTGGAAACAAGAGCATTATACCGATGGTATGAGTGAATGGGTAAAAGGACATGCGCTCTGCTGCCATGGATAAAACTGCGTTATGCCTGTTGATTGGCGGTGAATCGCAAAGAATGAAGCAGGATAAGGCTCAATTACGTTTACCTTCCGGTAAAATGCTGGTTGAGCTGATGGTTGAAAAATTGACTCAACTGGCACCGGCACCAATTTTTTTGAGCGGTGACAAACAGTTTTCTGAATTAAGTAATTTACCCAATATTCCGGATATTTTTAAAAATAAAGTAGGTCCGGTTGGTGCGATTATCAGTTGCGGTAAATATTTGGCTCAGTATTTTCCCCGGTTAGAGCAAATGACTTTAATTCCGATCGATATTCCTAATCTAAGCATAAATAGTCTCCAACAATTACACGCAAGTACAGCTGCGGCAGCTTATTTTGCCAATAATCCATTACCGTTAAAATTAAAAATTACGCCACAATTATTGACGGTGATTGATGAATTAATTCTACCAATCAATAGTGCAGGTGGTTATTCAGTTCGACAGTTTATGGCTAAACTTGATTCATATGAAACATTAATTATTAATGATCCTGATGAACTACTCAATTTTAACTATCCTGAGCAATGGCTGAATTACATCAGTTCAGTAACACAATGATTACTATGTAATTTTAAAATAGTATTTATCCATAAAATTACGTTTTTTACCTAAACAAACTCCAATCATCTTCACAACTTACACCAATCATGAGTGGAAGTCTTTATCATACGTAATATTATCTACTGTATTGACTAAGTTGTAGTAATTTTACGATAACCATATTTGAATTATTGATTTTTAATCATCATCCGTTATTTATCAGCAAAAACTCTATAAATTCACCCAACTACATCGGTTTTAATCAAATATTTCCCTGGAAATAAAAAATCAATTGTCAATATAAATTTCATAATAAAAGTGGATTTTTTGAGTGTACTAAATTAATTGAAAGTTAGCTGCCATTGCCTAAGCATTTTTATTAATGCTTAGGATATAATCAAGCAGTTGATTTAGGAGCTAGCATCGCAAGACTGGTGTGTCCGGAGTAAGCAATATGATCAATGAAAATACTTTTTTTAGGAGCGTAGTATGTCTGTAAAAAAATCCATATTAGCCATGCTGGCTATTTTTCTAGCTAATAGCGTGGTGGCGGTTTCATCTAGTAGTATAATTTTAAATTTAACCGTTGATGATGGTTCACAATCAGGGAATGTCAACTGTCAAAATAATCAGTGTTTTTGGCACAACAGTGCCAGCAGTAATCTAAATAAATCCGAAAGCGACAATAGTTTTTGTCGTGGAACCAACGCCATTATTGGAGGAACCGGGATTATTTTGGAAAGCGCTGCGTATGATATGACCTTACCAACGGGAATTGCAAATAGTGTGGATAAACAGCATAAGCATGACGTTATTCTCGAATTATTCAATACCGCCTATAAAGACATAACACCGCAAATGTTAAAACGTTATGTTGATCTGGGTTATGGTTCAATCTGGATTTCGCCACCACAAAAAAATGCTTATGTACCGTATTGGCAGAAAACGATTCCAGCTTGGTATGGTGCTTATCAACCACTTGATTTTGGACAAATTGGCGATGAACATAATGTTATGTCATTCGGCAATGCGGATGATTTGGCAAAGTTGGTAAATGATGCACATAAAGTTGGACTGCAGGTGATAGTTGATCTGGCGATTCATCAATTTGCACAGCCGGGAGTAAATGGTACTCATTATTACCGTGAATATCCGGGACAAAAATATACTTTTGAATCGGGAAATATGACTGCAATTAAAACTTTCTGGTGGCCGCAAACCCGAGTTAAAAATTATTTACCATTAGCTGGGGTTAAATGTCAGGAAAGTAGTATTTATGATACGGCAGATAGCATTGCATTAGAGGGAAATAATCCCAATGGCAATAAATTTGCCGGCAAAATCGTTGAAAGTGCACCATGGCATAGCGATTTTTCTGGATTAAATGGTTGGTTTGATGGCGTCTTACCAGCTGGTAGTAATTCTTCAATTGGTGTTGAGCAAATTTCCTGCCGCACTGAAGCGGTATTTAGTGGTTTTGCCGCTTGGTTATTGGGCGCAAATTATTCACATGGCGATATGAGGGCTAGTGCTGATCCACGCCGTGGATTTAATGTTGATGGTTTCCGGATTGATGATATTAGCGGTCAAAGTGTTGAGTTTTATCAGCGGTTATTTAAAACTACCGCCAAATATAATCACTCAAGGAATCTATTTTTTGGTGAATATCCGACCGAATCGGCAACCGACTATTATAAATATATGGCAATCAATACTGTTGATGGTAATCAGTCTTCAGCACATACCATGAAAATGTTGAATTTTCCATTAGTGGTAGCGCTAAAAAAAGCTTTTAATGGTGATCACTTCCAAAGTACATTACACGCCAGTTTTGATTCCAGTTATGCCTATCTTGGAATTGGTAAGATTCCGGCTAATAATGCTATCAATTTGGTGATTGATCAGGATACAGCACCAGATAGTATCAGTTCGCGGGCAATGTGTCCGTGGGATGGTAAGCCGCAATTTCCGGATTATGTGATGAATTATTCCATAGCGCCGTTGGCATATGGGGTTATTCTGGCAATGGAGGCTGGAACACCGTATGTATTTGCAGATTTACAGGCGCAAAATAACCGTGGTTTGACGGAATCCGGTGAATGGTCAGCTGCAGTTGCCAATGGCAGTGTTTCATTCTGGAATCAAAATGAAGTTATTGCCGGAATTTATTTCCATAATCACGCCCAAGGTAAAACCATGCGTTGGGGGCAAGCGATGAATGGAAATGATGCTGTGGCAGTATTAACCCGTGGTAATGAGTATTTATTTATCATTAATAAATCTAGTCAAGCATTCACTGCCAAAAATTCTCCAACAGAATTGAAAGACGGTCGATATATTGATTTGATGTCCCGTCAGATTATTAGCGTAAAAAATAAAAATCTGGAGCAGGTTTATATTCCAACACAGTCGGTCATGTATTTTGTACCGTATGATGGCAAGATCTAATCTGGTTTGATTTAATTATACCTGCTGACTTTGAATTGTGGTTAGCAGGTATAATAATTTTGATGATTAATAATCGTATTTTCTGCAATAATTCTCTGTTAAGTCTTTAAATCTGCAATTCTCTAGCTTTTATTCAAAAACTATTTTTTGAATTTTTACTAAATTTATATCCAATCTCATCTTTTTCTTGTCAATTTTTCACTGGCAATAATTTTCCTTTAAAATTAATTATTTTATCTATTTTATTTAACTGTAATTATATCAGGTAGATATAAGGTTTATGTTTTTGGTGATCTCCGGAAAACACATTATAAATCAACTACCTGTGCAAAAACCCAGTACCGTTTTTTTTCATAAAAACTTAGAATAACGTTCTGAACAAAACCACTTTTATGAGGAAAACACAATGAATAATTTAACAAACAATAACAGCAAATTAACTGGATACAAAGGTGCGGTATTCTATTTTATCGATAATCCTAGATTTACTAAAGACGCATATCGCTTTTTCCCAAATGGAGTGTTATATGTTGCTGATGGTAAAGTAGTTGCAGCCGGAGATTATAGCGAATTACAAACTAAGTATCCGCATGCTGAAATCGTTGATTATAGCGGTAAATTAATTACACCGGGGTTAATGGATTCACATGTTCATTACCCACAAATGGAAATGGTTGGCTCTTATGGCGAACAATTAGTACAATGGCTTGGCAAATACACAATTCCAACCGAAAGAAAATTGGCTGATCGTGAATATGCTGACAAAATTGCTAATTTATATTTGGATGAATTAATTAAACATGGAACAACCAGCGCGGCAATTTTTGCCACCATTTCGCCAAACTCAACCGATGCGCTATTTACTGCGGCATTGGAACGAAATATGCGCGTGATTGGCGGTAGTGCATATATGGATGTAAATACGCCGGATTATGCGTGCTTGCCACCGGCAGAAGTTTATGATTTCAACAAGAAACTAATTGAGCGTTGGAATGGTCGCGGTCGGACTAATTATGCCGTAAGTCCTCGTTCGGCATACTTATTAAGCCCAGCGGAGATGGAAGCAACACAAGCATTATTGAAAGATTATCCGGATATGCATATCCAGGTACATTTGGCAGAAAATAAAGAATCCGGCGACATGGTTACCAAATTATTCCCGGGATTAAAAAATTATACCGAAGTTTATGATCATTATGGACTAATGACTGAAAAAACAATTATGGGACATTGCGTTTGGTTGGATGATGCCGAGTTTGAATTAATTGCTGAGCGTAAATCGTCGTGTGCCTTTTTACCAACTTCAAATTTATTTTTGGGTAGCGGTTTGTTCAATCTGCAAAAAGCTAATCACCACCGGGCAACGGTAGGTATGGGCACTGATTATGCGGCAGGAACAACTTTATCAATGCTTAAAACCATGGGCGAAGCATATAAAGTAACTCAATTGCGAAAAGCTTTTACTGATAATCCACGATTGATTGAACCATTAGATCCATTGGAAAATTATTATCTGGCAACTCTTGGTGCCGCCCGGGCAATGTCAATTGATCACTATGTTGGCAGTTTTGAAAGTGGTAAGGAAGCAGACTTTATTGTTTTAGACTCTAATAGTACCAGTGATCTAGCTATTCGTGCTGAGCAAAGTGAAGATATTCGTGATTTATTGTTTGCTTTCCAAATTATCGGTGATGATCGCTCGGTTGCACACACCTATATTATGGGTAAAAAAATGAAATAAGCTGCCAGAGTGCGGACTCAGGAATATGCCGGATGGGCTGGCATATTCCCAGATAATAAAAAATATTAAGAAAGAAAAATATATGAAATCATTAAGTTACTGCCGTTGGATTTCTACAGAATTCCTGTTTATGATTAGCATTATGAGCTCGGTATTATTTGGCGCATATGCCTTACCAATTCAATTCACAAATAATCTGGGTAATACCCAGTTGGCGATTTTATCCGGTACTTTTTTTGCGGTATTTGCTTTTTCTCAGCTTTATTCCGGGTATTTGATTAATAAAATCTCGACAAAATTCTTGCTGGGTGTTTCAGCAGCACTAGCTGCTGGTGGCGTATTTATTTTTGCCAATACTCATGTTTTTGGATTATTGATTGTTGCCCGGGTAATAATTGGTCTTGGTTTGGGCTGTACTTTTGTTGGAGTTTTATATATTGTTGAACTGGAATTTTCGCGGCAATTTGCATTTTTCGCATCATTAAGTCAAAGTGTTGGTAATGTTGCTGCAGGTGTAATTGCAATATTTGGCAGTAGTTTAATTAGCGGCTATTCATATCAGGCAGCATATAATTTGATCGGTATATTACTGTTAATTGCGGCTGGATTTATCTTTGTATTTTTGCCAAATAAACCACAAAATAGTAATGAGCAAAGCGATAGTTCATTATTTAAAAACTTGAAAACCATTTTACTTAATAAACGATTTATTGCAGCGACGATCTATTTTGGTGGAATTTTTGCAACTGTTTTAGCGTATGCCGATTTATTTAATATTAAATACCGTGAAGTAATTTTTCAAATGTCTGCGCAAAAAGCAATTATTTTAAATGGAATGATTCCATTGGGAATCGCAATTGGTGGTGTAATTGCCGGAAGTTTGTCAAGTAAATATAAACGTAACCGCCTTATTGCGGCTGGATTTAGTCTGATTTCATTATTGGCAATGATTATTACATTATATGTTCGGTTCCCAACTGAAGATGCTTATACTATTAGTACTGCGATTCAACTGTTGTTTGGAATTGGTTGTGGTGGTGGAATGCTGGCTTTTCAGGAAGTACAAGTAGCGTTTAAAGATGTTAGTTTGCGCCCAATGGCAAATTCTTGTATCTTGACAATTTCTTATCTGTTTGCTGGTTTGATTTTGCAACCAGGGATTGGGATGATAATTGGTAATAATTTATACAAATTGCCAAGAAATACGGTCGTGACAGCACATAATTTGCTTGATCAGCCAATTATTCAACAAGCATGGCATCATTACAATCTGGGATTATCAATTTTAGTCGTAATCTTGGCTGCCAGCTTTATCAGTAGTTTATTTTTCACTGCAAAAATCGACTAAACAATTATTAAATTTAAGAGCCAGTCTGCCAAGTAGCAGATAGGCTCTAAATAAAGTTACATCTAATTATGATTGTAGAATTCAGTTATTGATTTTTTAACGCCATACTGATTTCTGTAGTCTCAAAATCAAAAAATAAAATTTATAATAGGAAATATCATGAAAACATTTTATCGTGGAAAAATTTTTACTTTCAACCGTAACGCAACATTAGCAAATATTCAGGGCCTAATTCCGGATAGTTTATTTGCCGATGAAGAACATTTTACTTTTTTGCGCGATGGCGTAATTGCTGTAGAAAATGGCAAAATTAGCGAAATTGGTGATTATAGTGCGATTAAGCACCAGATTGGTACCGAAGATTGTGTGGTTGATTATAGTAATAAATTAATTACGCCTGGATTTATCGATGCTCATATGCATGCGACCCAAACTTCTGCGGTTAGTGCTTATGGCGAAAAATTATTAACCTGGTTAGATAATTATGTTTTTCCAAGTGAAGTGGCTTTTAAGAGTGATGTTTCTGCCAGACGCGAATATGAAATTTTATTGAAACAATTATTTAAAAATGGAACAACTTCAATTTGTGCGTATTTGCCCAATTCATATGATGGTGCCGATTTATTATTTGAAATTACCCATAAGTATAATATGCGTGTAATTATGGGGAATACCATCATGACCGATGGTAATGATGATTTAATCACTACACCTGCAACCAGCATGAAAATTAGTGAAAAACTGTATCAAAAATGGCATAACACCGGCAGAATTTCATATGCTTTGACCCCGCGCTTTGCATTGAGCTGTACCGAAGAAACTTTGAGATTGTGCCAAGAATTTGTTCATGCACATCCGGATGTTTATATTCAAAGTCATTTATGTGAAAATAAAAATGAAATTCAAGATACTTTAACTAAATTTCGATGGGCAGATGATTACTTGGCAGTATATGAAAAATATGATTTGGTAACCGATAAATCAATCTATGGACACTGTATTCATTTATCTGAAAGTGAATGGAACCGGATGGTTAGCAAAGGCGCAATTTTAGCGAATTGTCCAACCAGTAATAATTATTTGGGCAGTGGTTTATTTCGTTATGATATGGCAATTGCCAAGGATGCTAAATTTGCATTGGCCACCGATTGGGCGGCTGGAAATACATTATCAATGCTTCGTGTGATGGATGATGCCTATAAAGTAGCAATGCTAAATTCCTTCAAACTGGAAACGTTGACTAGATGGTTTTCTGCGACGCTTGGCTCAGCAAAAGCCCTGCAATTGGATCAATATATCGGCAGTCTTGAAATTGGCAAAGAAGCGGATTTTATCGTAATTGATCCGGCTGCCAATGATTTATTAAACTATCGCTTAGAAAGTTCGCAGGATTTATTGGACTATCTATTCTCAATAAGTTCACTTGGCGATGATCGAATTATCGATGCTACATATATTTATGGTAATAAAGTCTATGATAGCCAGAGATCATAAAATCATTTTATAATTGCAGTAAGCTTTCTTGTATAAGAAAGCTTATTTTATTTATACCAACTTGCATTACATCATAAACTTCAAAAACTCTAACATTATCCATCATTAGCAACGGATCCTGCTGCTGGTCTTCATAATAAAGATAGCTCAATTTTATTTAGCAAAGCTGATATGTTATAATCCCCTGCGAGTAATCAAACCAATTAAGGTTGATTTATAACAATAAATGATTAGTTTTAGTGGAAGGGTTCTAAAGATGAGATCCAATGCCGAATATCTTGAATTGGTTATTAATAATTATCGTAATCTTGATGAGCTGACATTTTTATCACCGATTGCTATTTATGATTTGAATCAAGTGATTCTTTTTAGCAGTAAACAGTATCGGCAGGCTCGCGGTGAGCAGGCGCAGGAAGGAAATCGTGGATTACCAGATGAATTGGGGCAATATTTTCAGTCGCAATCATTAAAAGAGCAGGAAGAAATAATCCAAACCAAGACCCCCAACTATTCAATTAATTTTAATTATTATGAAGGAATTGTTCAGCCATATACAACCAATAAAAAACCGCTAGTGAATCCAGATAATGGCGAAGTAGCTGGTTTATATGTCGAATTACGTAAAATACTATATACTAATCTAAAATTCAGTATTCTTAAAGCGCTTAAAGTTTATGATTTTTCAGTCAATACAAATTTTAAAAAATTTAATTTAAGTAAGCGTGAAAAGCAGGTTATTTTTCTCTTCATCCATGGCCTAACCAGCCAAGAAATTGCTAGTGTTATATCCACGGCAGAAAATAAAACTATTTCAAAAAGTGCGATTGATGCGGTATTTGCTAATCAACTCCGGATAAAATTTGATGTTTATACTCGCGATGGGCTTTACGATAAATTAATCAGCTTGGGTTTTTATCAGGTTATTCCACAGGATTTAATGGTTAATGTAAAATTACCTGCGGGTCATATTGATGTTTATTGATGGGGTTTTATAGGTGATGATTGAGTTGTTTAATTTTTGATTTTTTGGGTTGAATTACAAAAGAACCGATTTCTAGTGTTGCGTGATGTTATAGCTTTTTAGGCTAATAAATCGGCAGCCACATTGAAATCAGTTCTTTTTTTATAACGGCGCTAACTAATATTATTGTGCCGGTGCTTGATACGGATATCCTTGATCAAAAATTGCCTGCCAATCTTGTTGATAAAGTTGCGCTAATGCGTGGTTATTGTGATAAATCTGATAATTTTCGGCATTTTTAGTTTGTGCTGACGCCGTATAATTATAGCTACCGGTTTCAACAGTATTACCATCAATAATCATGTATTTATCGTGTAATAGTTCATAGGATTTATTGATTCGAACTTCTATTCCATTCTGAATTAATTTTTCAAAACCTGCCGTACTGTAAGACTGTGTTCCTTGTGAATAATCCGCAACTACTTGTACCGTTACGCCACGATTTTTGGCGGCAATCAAATCATCCACCAGCGCTTTATCGGTAAAGGTAAAGATCGCAATTTGAATTGACTGCTGGGCATTATTTATTGCTTGGTAAAATGGAGAATCCTGGTAATTGCTTCCTTTTGAATAATAAGCGTAGTTGGTTAAACATTTAGCACCCAATGCGCTCATTGTCGCCGGACAAATTATGGCACTTTCGGTGTTAACCAGATTATGAACACTGTCAATATCGGTATTATCGAGTGTCAGGCCGTAAATTTGTTTGCCGTTTATTACGGTTTTGGGGCTGGCAACAACATTTACACCCGAATCATACGGTTGCTCAGAATATTGTGACTGATTGGTTTGATAAACCGAAGTCGCTTGATTGGCGCGGATTTCGTTCCAACGTTCGGTGTAGCTGGCGGCAATATTACTATTATCAATCCAAATTGCATTATTGGCCTGCCGAGTCGCAGCAGTAGTTGAATAATTAAAACTACCATATTCAACTGATTGATTATCAATTACCATAAATTTATTATGCATAATTGCATAAGCGGAGGCAATATATACCGGAATATTATTTTGTTCCAAGACTGCGATCATTGAATTGGTATCAGTTAAATTAGCTTTATCGGCAATCACCTGAATATCCAGTTGCGGGTTATTGCGTTTTGCTTGAATCAAGGCATAAGTAATATCAGGATTATTAAAATCATAGACAGCCGCACGAATTGACTGCTTAGCACTAGCAATTGATGCGACAACTAATTTGGTTATCCCAGCATTGCAGTTAAAATATTCGTCGCTATTCCATAGACTATTTAAAGTAGAACTTTCACTTACTTTCATTATTGGCGCAATTGTGGTAGCATAAATATCCTGAGCATTCGGACAGTCAGCAGCACTATGTTCAGTAGCCGATTCATAGTAGGGTGCAAATGCAACTTGTAGATTAGCATGCTGTGTCGCAAAACTTGCAGCAAAACCAATCGTAGTTGGGTCAACCGTGGTATTTGCATTGGTAAGCGTGCTGCTATTAACGGTAGAATTATTGCTAGAATTTTGATTGTCATTTGATCCCACGCAGGCGGTTAGAACAAATAATGGTAGAAGAGCGCTAAGTAATTTTTTCATGATAGTTCCTTATGGTTAGTTTTATTTGAGTACAGACCAGATTATAAGCGACACCAAAAAATATTAAAACTGGGTTTTTGCACAGGTTGGTAAATGGTTGTACTTGATAAATTAATGTCAATCAATGAGATATAAATAAAATTTTGTTAGTTGTGAAGTTTTAGTTATTATGATTTTGTGCTGGCAGTAATATTTGGCATTAACTTGACTTTAGCAATTATGATTTGAGAGTTTTAGCCAAATTTTAATTAAAATATATGCCGAAAGGATGCCAATGATTCCGCCAATTACCACATCGCCAATTCGATACAGTGCAACTTCAAAAGAATGATTTGCCGCATAAACCACTACACAGAATGAACGCAATAAATAGCCGGGAAAATAATCTTTAAACATTTTTAAGCTGATACAAACTACGATAAAGCAGCCATATGTTATCCATAATGAGACGGGCAATAAACTGCCCACGACTAGACCGCACGTTACACCGATAAACCCGGCAATGGTTCTTTGTTTAAATTTTAGTATTGCACTTTCAAATTCAGGATAGGTAACGCTTAATGCTGACCAAATTACCCATTCTGGTTCATGTAGGTGGAATATTCGCCAGATCATTGCGGTTAGTAAAGTTGGCAATAGATATTTGAAATTGAAAATAAACCGGGAATCTGTTGGTGGGATAAAACGTAAAGTAATATTGGTGACCGGGTGTTTTAATGGTAGAAGAAGCACCAATGCAGCACTAACGCTAGCCAATAACATGATTTCAACCACCTGATTGAAGGTTAGTGGGTAACGTCCTAATTTTACGGCGCCGTACATGCACCCGATGACAATCCAGTTTGAAAGTACTCTTAATTCTTTGTCGATGTTATCAATAATTCCCGCTATTACGGCAAGGGTTACTATTGCAAGCAAAAACCAGATCCAGCTACTAATCAAAATTAAGTGCAGGAGGTAGGCAATGAAACAAACGGCAAGGGCGTTTAATAAGACAAATTTTGGACTATTATGGCTTGCCGTATAGGGAATAATCCCACAAATAGCAAGAAATGATGCTGTTAACCACATTAATTGACCACTGGCGATACTTACTACAGTACCGGGAATTATCGCAGTTAACATCATCAAAAACCATCGATAATTTATTTTTAAACCGAAGTTAAATACGCTATTGTGCATTTTAAGTACCGCCATGGCTTAAATTAGTTAACTGACGACCATAAATATAGATATTCGGTATTATTTTCCAAATTATCGCTTAGCGTTCCATCGGCGTTGATAATTTTAGTCCAGCCGCCTTCAGTCATTTGCTGGTCGGCAATATGTACCCAATGAATTCCGTTGGACACAACACCAGTTTGCGGATCTTTATCGGCATAAGTAATTCCGCATAATTCGACTGTTGTGCCGGGAGTCAAGCTACTTAGGGGTGCCGGTACTGATTTATTTGGCTGTGCCTGATCATAGCCCGAAGCAAATACATTATCGGCTGCTACGTCATAGTAGTTTTGCGGGTTACTTTCGCCTAATGGCAATACGTGAAAATGGGTATGCGAGAGTTCAACGCTTTCCTGTTTCATTCCATCTTTATATAGCGGGCTGCTTGCAACTGTACCAACCAGAAGGTAGAATTTACCGGAATCAACCATATCGGTTCTTGCTTGACACAGGCTATTATCATTCTCAAATCCCGCCGGAACATTCGGTACTGGTTGCGGCAAAGATTGGCTGGTTACGGTAGTTGAATTATTGGGGTGGTTATTTTGATTGTATTGTTGTCCGGCACCACTGTTACATGCGCTAAGAGTTGCTACCGCTGATATTAATATAAGTAATTTTTTCATGATTAATCCTTTGAGAAGTGTTTGTTTTGCTACAGACAGGATTATATGATTTTGACAAAAATATTAAAACTGGGTTTTTGCACAGGTAGTTATGCATGTTGATAAATGGCGATTATTAGAATTGTAAAGGTTAGATTCCCCAGTCACTCATTGTTGGTGATTTTCATTGATATAGCTTTCAATTTCCTGACGGACAAACGCCAGCATGAATTTTATGCCATAGGGATGATCAACCTCCATATCACTAAAAGGAATTATTCCCGGAACCATAAAATCCTGATTGGGAATCAATAGTAATTTTACGCCCGGAGAACCTTGTGCCGCAGTTGCCAGAAAAGCCGTTTCACTATTAATGGTTGGGACGATTGAATCATATTCAAATGCCAAAAAAGTTACCGGAGTTTTGATATACCAGTTATAAATGTCGGCGGCGATAAATTGTTGTTTAAAATTTAAATTTGATTCCAGACCCGGGGCGGCAATTAGTGATACCGAGTTGTTACTTAGACCATAATCCAGTTCTTTTGCCTGATCGACTAAAACCTCATACATGGCGCCGTCATTTATCCCGATTGATTCCATAAATTGCGCGACGGTAGTTGTCCCATTACTGTGAAAGCAATGAGTGCAATCATAAAATAGTGGATTATAGAAACTGCTGGCTGATTCGGTTCCAACATATTTAAGATAGCCATTAATACTGTCGGCAAAAAATCCCGGTTTGGCAAACGCGGTAATCCAATAATTGTTGACATTATACGGTAAGGTTTTATCCTGCTTGATATTGGCAAACATGAATGGGTACATTACTTGTGATAGATTATAGGCACCAACCACCGGGATTAATTTTGCCAGATAAAGGTTTTGCTGCTGAAGAAAATTTGGATTATCCTGTAGGAATTTGGTTGCCCACAGCGCATAGCTGCCGCCTTCTGAATAGCCGGAAATAAATAGCGGTAATTGAGAGTTGGTTTGTCCGCCGGATTGTGTGATTGGGATTAATGGTTTTATTATTGGTGATTGTAAGGCGGCTTTCAGCAAATAAATACCACTTAGGGCATTGGCGGTGGGGAAATTTACATAAGGATGAACATTGCTTTCATCACTGCCAAAACCGGGATAATCGGGCGCTAAGACCAGATAACCAGCGCTAGCTAATGCGGCAGCCAGTTGGGGGCTAAGCAGGAAATTATCCTGATTGAAGCGTGAAGGAATATTGCGTTTATCCAAAATAGTGTAATGGTAAAATAAAATAATTCCTTTTAGCTGGCTTAGCGGCTGAGGAAGTAACATTGCCCCGGATAACTGATGCGGTTGATTATCGGCGCCAATTGCGGAATATTCAATTTTATAACCAATGACGCTTTCAATATTGGCAGCAAATAAATTCGGTGGCGATTCAAGATTAAGTTTGGCATAATTAGCGAGATTTTCCAAATTGCGCTGGCAATTGTGGCTGTATATTCCATCACAGACGATATTACGGTAATAACGAAGTAGTTTGCCCGCTGAATAAGTAATTACCTGCGATTCGGAATATAGTTGACCATATTTCTGCGGGATATCCAGCTGTGAATAATTATGCGGCTGGATTAGCGGCAGATAGTAGCTTTCATAATCATGTCCCAAAAATTGTAAATTTTCGGCAAAAGCTATCGGCAGCCACCATACTAAAATTATTAACAGTTTTTTCATATCCACCACAACCAAATTAAGCAGAGGTTTATTATGCCATATTTTGCAATTATTGGGCGAGATACTCAAATAGTTGCTGGTTTAGTAAATTTTGAATGTGCCAAAAAGCAATATTAATCAATCACTATTTTGCCGGAATTTTGCTTAAAAGTACTTAATTGGATGGATTAGGCAGAATCGCTGATAAGAGCAAACTATTGAAGTGTTATAATAACATCATTATTTTTAATGAAAATAGCGAATGGAGAAGAAAATGCGTCGGGTGTTGCTGGGGGTTTTATTGGGGGTTACAGTCAGTGGTTATGCGGTTGATTTGGATACCGAGTTTGAAGATCAGGCGGAATCGCAACTTGATAAAACCCGAGTTGATGGAAAACATAAAATGGTGGTTGAATCGCAGCTGCAAGTTAAAAATTATTATACTGCTCCGGTAACTTCGCCAAGTTACTACATTGCTAACAATAATTATACCCAGCAGGCATTTGCCGCAATGTTCTACATGAATACTTATCGTGAGGAAAGCTCGGTTAGTCAACATGATGATTTTTGGGCGCACACCTTTGAAGATGGAGCGTGGAATTTATACGGCAATGTCGGCTGGATGTATTCGGCATTACCCAGCAGCGGTTGGGCAGCGGGTGGCGGTTATACCGGCTTATTGTGGGGACAAACTGGACGAACCAATGGCTTTGCCCTAGGCGGTAGTATTTTGGCTGGTAACTTGGGAACTAATGGCCTTAACCCCAGTGCCAATTATAATCAAATAATTATTCCGGTCAATCGTCTGTTTACCATGCCGCAAGCATATATTGATTACCAGATTCATGATACCTGGGAGTTTATCGGCGGTAATATGATTGTTACCAATCCGTTTATGCAAACTGATGTGGCTTACCCAACCTCGGTATCGGTGGCACCAAATTCCTATACCGGTGTGCAGGCGCAATGGCAGCCAACCCGAGAAATGACTTTTACTGCATTGCGGACATTCTATTTTAAACCGATTGATGCCAACTGGTTCACCCCAACTACCAATTATGAGCGGAGTTTTCAATATAATCCTGGTGCCTCAATTTTTACCAATGTCAATCAAAAAACTTCTGGGGCGTTGGCTCTAGGCGCGCAATTAAATCCCAATTCCAATTCTCAGACCGATGTTTGGTTTTACCAATTTTATGATTATGTAAATTTGGGTTATGCCGATAGTAGTTATAATTGGCAGCCAAGTAAGCTAATTGGGATTAATTTTGCAATTCAGGGGGCAATGGAACAGGCTAATGGCGCCAATATTGTCAATCAGCAAAGCGTCACTTCGCCGGTCTATACCTCCGGTTCGCCGCAAAGTAATGTGTTGGGAGCCAAACTGGGGATTACTCTTGATAATTGGGGGTTAACGGTAGCGCACAATCAGTTCTGGGGTAGTGGCTATGGTAATGGTGGTTTTGTTTCGCCCTATACCGTTTATAATGTAACCGATCCATTTTATACCTCTTCATTATTGGCTGGGATGGTTGAGAAGGGTTCGGCTGGACAAGCCTACAAGTATTCTGCCAATGTCGGATTTTTGGATAACACCCTGTTATTTACTGGAGCCTACGCTCAATACCTAACTCAGGATGTTAGCAATTACCCGAATACTGCCGAGGTGGATTTTACCGTTCAATATGTGTGGCCAAATTTTCATAATGCACTGGTATTTACTGGTGAGTTCTCTTATCTGCAACAGCCTTCAATTCTGGGTGGCGACTTGTATAGTCCGGTGCTGTGGGTTAGCTATGCGTATTAGGCTGTTCGGTGTTTATCAATATTCATGTGTTTGTGGTGTGCCATAGCTATGTAGCAGCGGAATTACGCCGGCCCAGACATCCAGCTGTTCATCACTGGTTTTATCGCTTGGTGGACCACTGCGCACCTTAACTACCGCTTCTGTCAGTTTTAATTTTAAAACGGCAGTAGCGTTTAGTTCCTTGCGATCCGGTTGGCGAATTTTATCCCACCGTGATTCATCAAATAAATCAATTAGCCCTTTTAATGCGGATAATTTTTCCGCTGATTCATCGGCAATCTGTGCAAATTGTCCATAGATTACAGCTGAGCGATAGTTCATGCTGTGATGAAAAGCTGATTTGGCATAAACATAACCATCAACAATTGCAAAGCTGATGCAAACATCCTGCCCGACTAATTGTTTCAAGCGGCTGACAGTCGAACAGTGGCAATACAGCCACTCATCATCACGCCAAAATAACATTGGAATTGAATGTGGTTGATTATCAAGATTAAATGCCAGATGGCCGCATTTTGCCTCGTCAATAATTGAATTTAATAGTTCTTGATCATAAGATGCCCGTGCTGGCAGGCGATTGACTTTGGTTTTGGAGGTTTTTACTAAGCTCATGCTGATTTCCTTAAGCGTTTTAAGTAGTTGAGTCTCATGGTTATTAAAAATAATGGCGTTATCGTAACATAAATTCTATTTGAATTATAAGATTATGATTGGGGGGTGGGGGTGTTGAATTAAATCTGTTACTGGTTGAAATGGAATCTGAAAATTTTTTAGAACGGAGTAGCCAGAAAAGTCACACTGTAGTGGTAAAAATCCGTTATACTCAATTCCGCTGGTTTAGGCGGTGGAATTTTTTGCTTTAGGGGGATTTTAGCAATGGATGAAGTGAGGTTTTCTAAACAACAACAGCAGGAAATAATTCAAAAATTACAACGTTATTGCGCCCGTGAACTTGATCTTGAATTAAAAGGTTTTGATGCACAATTTCTGCTGGATTTTATCGGTCAGGAAATTGGGATGTATTTTTACAATCAGGGTGTGCTGGATGCGCAGGCCGTATTGAGCAAAAAAATTGATGATATTCAGGATGCGATCGGGCAATTAGAGAAATTTCCTAAAAAATAGTGCTTAAATAAATAACGCACGGATAAATTTTTGATGATTGGTTTTAGGGTGGATATGAAAAAATATTTGTGGATAGTTTTATTTTTTGTAACAACGTTGTGTTTTGCTCAACCTAATACAGAGATAAATCAATCCAGTACCGATAATAATCTGGTGATCCAATTGGTGGACAGCAAGTTAGTTAATCTGGATAATAAAATCGCAGCGGTTGCACAGAGCAATAAAGATGGAATTGCAGATTTAAAAGCGCGTACTGATGAGAAACTGGCGGATAAATTTAAGCAATTGGATGATAAAGCCGATAAAATTGATTTATGGTTAGCTTTTCTTGGTGTAATTATAGCAATTGCTACGTTTGTAGTTGCTGCAATACAAATTGTTTCGGCATTTGGGTTGGTGTCGCTAAGGAAAGAAGCCGATAAATTATTAACAGAAATGAAGGGATTCCATCGGAATGCAGAAATAAGTGCTAGTGAAATTCAGAATTTAGCAAATAAAGTTAGTCTTGGTAGCTTAACTCCTGAAGATTCTCAAAAGTTAAAAAATGATTCTAATGATTTAAAAAATATTCCTGAAAATCAATTAACGGCTAATGATTGGTTTATTAGAGGATTAAATGCCTATAGTCAACAGGATTATCACGCAGCAATCTATTATTTTGATAAAGCAATTAAATTAAACAATAATGAAGCGTTAAAC
>JBPOJK010000142.1:0-9777 GCA_052033675.1 Pseudomonadota bacterium | reverse complement strand
GCTTTTTACGAAGTGTCGGTGCGATTTCCCACCGTGATAATCGCCGCTATTTGGGGCATTCGCTGGCGTTGTTATTTATTAAAGCCAGTTTTTGGTCGGAAGAAATTTATGCCGCAATGCGCCTCAGAGGCTATACCAACCGGTTTGTTTCAATTAAAACGCTGCGGTTTTCGCTTACCGATGGGGTTTTTTTGCTCAATAACGGTATAATTTTTCTAGTTCTATTATTTTTGAGTCGGATATAAATTTGCGTGAAATTATTTTTAAGTGTGAAAATCTAGGTTTTAGTTACGATCATAACACACCGATATTGGATAATTTGAATTTAACCATTCATTCCGGTGAGGCGGTTAGTATTTTGGGTGCCAATGGTTGTGGTAAATCAACGTTACTAAAGATATTCTCCGGCTTAATCTTTCCTGATTCTGGCAAGCTGATTGCCTTTGGCGAAGAGCTAACTGCCTCCTCAATGCGTAATGATAGTTTTGCCCATCAATATCACCGCCGGATTGGCTTTATTTTTCAAGATTCTGATGTGCAGTTGTTTTGTAATAGTGTTGAAGAAGAATTAGCTTTTGGATTATTACAACTAGATTTCTCCGCCAGCGAGACCCGTTCCCGAATAAATGACATTGTAAAATTACTGGGAATTGAACATCTAATTAATAAAACGCCATTTAAATTAAGCGGTGGCGAAAAGAAAAAAGTGGCAATTGCGGCAACTTTATTGATGAATCCGGAAGTATTAATTCTTGATGAGCCAACCAATGCTCTGGACCCAAAAACGCAACAGTGGTTAGTTCAATTATTAAATCACCTACACCAAGCCGGTAAAACCTTAATTGTAACCACTCACAATCTTGATTTGGTCGGGCAATTAACTACCCGGGGGGTTTTATTCAACGAGATGCATCAGATTGTTGCGGATGATGAATTGTCAAAAATAATGACAAATCACGATTTATTGCGGCAAGTAAACCTAATTTATTAAGAGCGAACGATGATAATAGCAGTTATTGATGGACAGGGTGGCGGAATCGGTAGCAGCCTGATTGAAGTTATCCGGCGAGAATTGGGAAATAGTATAAATATTCTGGCATTGGGAACTAATGCGTTAGCAACAGCTGCTATGTTAAAAGCCGGAGCCAACCAAGGCGCTACCGGTGAGAATGCTATTTTGGTAAATGCCGGTAAAGTTGATGTTATTATGGGTTGCTTGAGTATTATTATTAATGGCGCTTTGGTTGGGGAGTTGACCTCTGCAATGGCGCAAACAATCGTTAATAGTTCAGCTAAAAAAATTTTGTTGCTGCCTAATCGGAATAATATTTTTGTTGCGGGTGTGGAGAAACAGCCGCTACCGCATCATATTGATGATAGTTTGGCATTGTTGAAACAGTTTATCGGAGAAACTAAAAATGTGTGAAGCCAATGTTTATTTATTAACAGAAGATGATGAATGTCAACTTTTACTTGAATCGGTTGATAAATTGTTGCCTACCGAAAAAGGAATTTATATCGAAAATATTTTTGGCGAGAGAAAAACTGTCAATGCGGCAATTCATAAAATGGAGCTGGTACATCATCGAATTATTCTGAAAACTTTAGATTGATTAATAAGTTACATTTATGGTGTTAATTTTTGATTAGTATCTGATGTTACGCACGTAGCTACATTTTAGCGTTAAAGTCTTTGTTATGCGTAATTTAGTATAGAAAAACCGAATTCAGTGGAAGATGAATTCGGTTTTAATTTGCGTTCTGCGAATTTAGTGGAAGGTAAATTCGCAGATTCTGTGAGTTCATTGATAAATTTAGCATTCGTCGGTCGTTTCTCCTTGTAATAGGTTGACTAATTTAGT
Organism: Pseudomonadota bacterium; assembly: GCA_052033675.1. Lineage (GTDB taxonomy): Bacteria > Pseudomonadota > Gammaproteobacteria > Burkholderiales > UBA11063 > Aquella. The sequence continues at coordinate 7,915 of JBPOJK010000142.1, read as the reverse complement.
GGAAGTTAAATCAGCCAAGATTGTTTATGGTCACTAATTGATTAAAACGTGTGGCTGAAGCCAACTGCTGCGGTTTGGGTATTAGCATAAGCCAGACCATTACCGGATGACCAGTTGTAAGAGCCGCCATTGGCGCCATAACCACCATAATAGGTTCCGGAATAAGCGCTACCATATTGCATGCTGCCAGCAACATCCCCATACCATAGCTGTCCATAGTTGACATAGACAATGGTTGCTGGTGTAATATTCCAGTCCAGCTCGGCGACGGCTTGATTATAACCAGTACCGCCGATTTGTGAACCGGTTCCGGTTGCGAGTTGCCATGGATTGGCACCAGTCATCCAGTTATTACCGTACATATAGGATATTTTTGGTGTCCACTGACCCAAGTGCCAACCAACAGTTGCACCGATTTCCTGAGTTTGGACCTGTGCAACATTTAGTGCCCATAAATTGGTCACTCCAGCTGGACATCCGCCAGCTTGAGTACATTGCATTTGTGCAAAACCCGCACCAGGGTTAGCTCCATTAAGGGCATAGTTGGCTGGATTTAAAGTAATATTGTTTTGATTGCCAAAACCTGCAGCTCCTTGCCAGCCGTAACCGTTACTGATTTGTAAACCTGCACCAACAAAGAAACTATCTGGATCATTATAACCAACTTCCAACCGACTAACGTAGGCGTTATAAGCCGGCATCGGGTTCTGACCGGCACCGTTAACACCGGTGTTGGTTGGTGAGTATAATCCATTTCCTGATCCTGCCGGCCCCATTCCTTGTTGTCCGGTTTGATAAGCATAAGTTCCGACATTTTGTAAAATTTGGGTATTCCATGAAATGCTAAAATTACCTGGGGTATAGGCTAAACCAAAGTTATACACCGGTGAGTCATTGAATCCATTGATACTGCCCCAGTTATAGCTACCACCGTTACCTAATCCACCTGTGTTATAAGAACCAACATCATTAAAGCTAACTGCAACTCCAAAATGGAAGTTATTCCAAGTTGGCGAGTCAAAGCGTGCGGTTGCTGGCATTACTTGAGCAAAGCGATCATAAGTACCCAAGACATTGGCATAAGCACCATTATACACATCAACGGCACCGGTATCGGTACGGAAGGTATTGGATAAATTACCGATCCGAATTTTACCCCATGATCCTTGTAAACCAAGGTAAGAGTCAGATGAGGCAAAAGTATTAACACTTTGGGTTACCTGACCGGCACCGTAGTTATTATAGGCATTAGCAACGCCGTTATTGCTTGGATTGCCCGGTACCCAGCCACCACCAGTTTGTGTCCCATAAGGTTGACCAGAGGAAATATCTAAAAATTGTTCAACTTGCCAGATTGCAGCTGTATCGCCATAAACCTGATCTGAACCGCGAATACCAAAATAAGAGCCGTAGTCTTGTACGGAATAAGTTGATGGTTGAACATAATTGGAATTACCACTAAATGAGTTATTCTGTGCGGCAACATCCAAACGTCCATATAAAGTTACATTAGAATCGGCCAATGCTGCACTGGTACAGGCAGCCAAAGCCAAGGCTAATAGTTTTTGTTTTGGCTTAAACATTTTAGTGACCCCTTAATAATTATTTCATATTTCCACGAGTAAATTTTTCTTTACCCTGACGATATTCTAACAATTGGCAAAAAAAATGAGAATTACAGCCAGTGGATAACAGTTATTGATAAAATAACGGGTGTATCCTTTTATTTGTTATATTACAACTAGATATTAAAAACAAAAAATTATAAGTGTTGTTATAAAACTACGGTTTTAACCGCGAAGAAAGTAAAAGTGCTGTTGTAAATTAACTACAGTAGATTATAGGGGAATAGGTAATGGATAAGCTTGTTGCTAACTTAATGGTATTGCGGACGGTCATTGAGTTAAAAAGTTTTAGTTTGGCCGCCGAGTATTTTGATATTTCACAGTCTAGCGACAGTAGAAAAATTGAAGATTTAGAGCAGGAACTTGGTGTTGAATTGATTCGCCGTAATACTCGCGAACTCGAAATTAAAGCCATTGCCTTTGCTATTTGCCGGCAATTTATTATTGATGCACGGCATGTACTCGGGGTTATCAATAAGTTACAGTTATCAGCCAATCATCTTAGCGGTAAAATAACCGCAGTATTTCCCCAGACCTTTGCCAACATCTATATTGCCCCCTATCTAGCTGAATTTAACCGTCGTTATCCATATATTCAATTGAATATTTACTATCATGATGATGTCGCAGATGCTCTGCAAGAGTATTTTGAAATTGCTGTCTTTAATCAAAAAGTTGATGGCACTATTTTTACCTCAGAATATTTATGTAATAGTTCAGGAAGTTTATACTGTACACAACATTATCGCAATAAATACGGAGTGCCACATTCTATCGCCGATTTATCGCAGCACTTGGTTGCTGGAATAGCTGAATTTAGTTATCAAGATTGCAATGGTGGGTTATCTATTTTAGATGCCAGTGGCGAAACGATTGGTATGCTCCCTGTAAATGAGTTACAGATTGTTACCAATGAATCGCTATATTCTTTGGCAGTAGCCTCATCTGGACAAGCTATTGCCTGTGTTTGTGATGAAGTAATTCAGCATCATTCGTTGGCAAGCATATTTGAAAAAGTTTTACCGGAGTATTCGTTTGGTAAAACTAATTATTATCTGACTACCATTCGGGGTAATTTATTACCGGTACAACAGGTTTTTTTAGATTTTATAAAGCAAAGAATAAATACACTAAATTAGGGGATAACAATGAAAGAAGCAGATATTAATGAATTTTTAAAAATTTTAAGTGCAGTAATTGATCATGGTAGCTTTAGTAAGGCAGCAAGCGAGCTGGAAATATCTCAGGTAACGGTGAGTAGAAAAATTAGCGAATTGGAGGATTTTATTGGCGAAGCATTGATTGAGCGAACCAGCAAGGGGATTCGTCCGTTACCTGGTGCACTAAAGTTACATATTAGCTACAAAACCAGTTTAAATCGGTTAGGGGTTTTTCTTAATGAACTTAAAAATGATATCAATAAATATCAAGGTCCAGTAAAGTTGGCCGCGCCATCAATTTTAGGATATTTCGCGTTGTCTGCCTATTTGCCGCAGTTTTTGCGAGATAATTTGCAAATTAAATTGGCGATAACTTTTACCGATAACGCGGTTAGTTTAATTAATGATGATTTTGACTTGGTTATCGCTGAGCGGCAACCGAAGTGGCAAAATGCTCGTTACAAACATCTTTATACCGTCAGTAATGGTATCTACGTCAATGAACGATATATTCAATTAAATAGCGTTCAAAAAAAAGTTCGCGGTGGACATTCTCAGCGCTATGCCTCAATCAATTCTGTAAATTTTCAAACTGATAGTAATTTGTCGATAGTCTCGCCAACTAATAATCAAGACATTAAACTCGGATTACCAATTTTTCGCGGAACCTCGTTTTATGGTAGCTTACCAGATATCTTTAGTGATGAAACTTTGCGTGAATATGGTCTAAAACGAATTAATGATGATATGAAACTAGTTAATAAATCCTATTATTTGATTCGAAATAGTGACTATCTTACTCCGGCAGTACAAAAGGTTATTGAATTTATTGATGATTGTATTTATAGAATTATCCATTTAAAACATTATCAATACCCTTCAGCCAAAGAGCGGTTGCACCAAACCGAAGATATCTTTGATGAACTGGCTTAAGTTTTAAATATATCGCTAAATCAAAAGAAAGTCCTTATGTTAAATAGTTATACTCCCCGACAATTGATTGGATTGTTGGTGATTTCATCATTATTGTTAATGGAAAATATTGATGCCAATATTTTAAATGTTGCAATCCCACAAATGGCACATACTTTTTCATCAAATGTCTTTACTATGAAGCTGGCGGTTACCAGCTATTTGATAGGCATTTCGGTTTTCATTCCGATTAGTGGTTGGATATCTGATCGTTTTGGAACTAAAAAAATTCTAATGTTGTCAATCGTGTTATTTACTTTAATGTCAATCCAGTGTGGTTTGACTAATTCAGTGCCGTTATTGGTAATTTGCCGCTTACTCCAAGGGGTTGCCGGAGCATTTATGGTACCGGTAGGGCGCTTGTTGCTATTAAAAATATTTAGTAAACAACAAATGGTTAAAGCCTATACCTTGATGGGGATGCCGGTGATGTTAGGACCAATTTTGGCGCCAATTTTAGGTGGTTATTTGGTAACTTATTTTTCCTGGCGTTATATCTTTTGGGTTAATGTGCCATTGGGAATTGCAGCCTTTTATGCCACGATAAAATATATTGATAACTATACAGAGGAACAGGATCGATTCAATTTCTTTAGCTACGTCTTTTTAGCGCTGACTTTGTGCTGTTTTTGCTTTTGGTTAGATATTTTTTTATCTCAGGATGTATCGCACTTTACCAAAGGAATGTTATTTAGTGGTTCGGTGTTCTTTGGGTTGATCTATTATTTAATTGAAAGCAAATCGCTCTTTCCGGTGGTACGTTATAAATTATTTAGGCTACGCACCTTTAGCAGCTGTTTTTTTTCGACGATCATTATTCGTGCCTCACTTGGCGGACGAGCATTTTTATTGGCAATTTTATTGGAGATAACCTTTAAACGCAGTGCCTTTGAAGCGGGTTTTATTTTTATCTGGATGTCTTTAGGGGTACTTTGTTCACGAACCTTAACTCGCAAGTTGCTTGAAAAATTTGGCTTCAAGCGTTCACTTTCAGTGGCAAATATTGGTAGTTTTTGTGCATTATCATTACTTGCCTGCGTAAGCCAATTAAATGGTTTTTTTTATTGTGCGCTTTTTCTAAATGGAATGTTTGCATCCGCACAATTTATGAGCTTTAATGTTTTATATTATGCAGATGTTGAAAATGTTGACTATGGTTCAGCGGTTAGTCTCGCCACAACTTGGCAGCAACTTGGTGTTTCATTGGGGGTGATTGTCGCAGCTGGGTTATTACATATTGCCAACCAATTAACGGCTACCAGTTTTAACATTACTGCATTTCATTATACCTTTTTTGCTTTGGCGCTGCTTAATTTGTCCTGTCAATTTTTAATTAATCGCTTACAAAAAAATGATGGACAAAGTTTGATTGAGAAAAAATCTAAGAAAGTCGCCGCGTAGCTAATAGTTATTTTGTCAATTTGACCACGGTCACACCATTTCCGCCCTGATTGATTGCGCCATAGCTAAATGCCAATACTCGTGAATGATTCAATAAATATTTACGGATAGTTCCCATTAATATCGGTTGATTTGCTGCGGAATTAACGCCCCAACCATGGATTATTTTTAGGCAGCTAGCCGGTGCAGCTGTCTCAAGCAATTGTTCAACCAACTGTAATGCATGCGCCTTAGTTAGGTTATGTAAATCAAGTGTGCTGCAAATTGGGTATTTATTTAGTCGCAATTCTTTGGGTAAGTTCTTTTGCCCATAACGATAAAATTCTTTGGGTGCATCTTCAATATTGAAGAAATCAAAAGCTTCCTCGGTTGAGGCTTGTTGTCGATAGTGTACTGCTGGTCTATTATATCCTTGTGACTTCTGTAAAGGGTGAGTATCTTGGGTTAGCGGTGTAATATTCTGTGTTTTACAATAGTCGCAAAAATTAACTTCATCATTTTTTGTTGGCGTTGATTGCGCAACTACCGCAGAATTTACTTTGATTTGACTGGAGTGTACTTGATTTTTAGTTTGTTTTTTTTGATAATCTTTTAGTTGCTTATGCCACATATTAGTTCTATCTCAATCTTCGAATAGGTCAGGGAACTATTTTATGGTAAAATCGCCACTCAGAGTAACGTTTTTGTGTTTTATAAATTTAAATTTCAAAGTTTGGACAATGGGGTAATTATGGCAAAAGTTCAGGTTAGTGAATCATTTCAATTATATAAGCGGATTTTTTCTGAATATATGTCTGGTTATTGGCGTAAGTTTGCTATTTCTCTAATAGCAATGACTGTAGCCGCAGCAACTGAGCCCGCCTTTGCAAGGTTAATGAAGCCTCTGATCGATAAAGGCTTTACCGAGCAAGATAAGACCGCGATGTTAACTACCCCATTATTGGTGATGGCGATCTTTTTAATTCGAGCAATTGCTGCATATATCAATGAAACTACCTCAACTTGGTTATCAGGATCAATTGTTGAACAAATGCGCTCACGAATGTTTCGTAAATTATTGAAAATGCCTGTGCAATATTATGATGATAATAATTCCGGACGAATGATTTCGCGGATTGTTTATGATGTGACACAGATTACCGAGGCGGGATTTAATGTGATAACCGTAACGGTAAAAGATGGTTTAACTATTATCGGATTGTTAGGTCTATTGTTTTATACTAACTGGCAATTGACTTTGTTTTGCTTTTTTACGCTGCCATTTGTTCTAGTATTGGTTAAGGTTCTGGCTAAGCGCTTAAGAAGCTTGAATAAAAACAATCAGGATAATTATGGAACAATGACTCAGGTAACTACCGAAGCGGTTCAGGGACAGAAAGTTGTAAAATTATTGGATGGTCTTAATTATGAAACCAAACGCTTTGCTGAAAGTGTTAAATTAATTAAAGAAAACAATGTTCGTCAATCAGGGACTTCATCATTGAATTCTGGCTTGAGCCAGTTTTTAGTTGCGGTAGCATTATCGTGTATTTTATATTTTGCGACACTTAAATCCCGAACTGATGGTTTTACTGCCGGTGATTTTGTATCATTTATTACTGCAATGATTATGATTTTGCAGCCAATGAAGCGGATTACCAATGTTACTCAATCGTTACAACGTGGTCTGGCATCTGCTGAATCGGTATTTCAATTTCTTGATGAACACGAGGAAGTGGACAATGGAACTCACCAGTTGGAACAAATTACCGGAAATATTCGCTTTGAAAACGTAACTTTCCGTTATGCGCGTTCAGAAAAAGATATTTTGGCGAATATCAATCTGGAAATTAACTCTGGGCAAACGGTGGCATTGGTTGGTAGTTCCGGTAGCGGTAAAACTACAATTGCAAATCTTATCCCACGATTCTATACTCCGCTGGAGGGTAAAATCACTCTTGATAATATAGATTTGCGTGATATAACTTTACATAGTTTACGCGATAAACTCGCATTAGTCAGTCAAGATGTAGTGTTGTTTAACGATAGCGTGTATAATAATATTTCTTATGGTAGCAATAATCGCTTTTCTAAAGAAGAGGTTTATCAAGCCGCCAAACTGGCAAATGCATTAGAGTTTATTGAACAGCTACCTGAAGGATTTGACACTCAAATTGGTGAAAATGGCACCCGGTTATCCGGTGGACAAAAACAACGGTTGGCAATTGCACGAGCTTTGCTTAAGAATTCACCAATTTTGATTTTAGATGAAGCAACTTCGGCATTAGACAATCAATCTGAAAAATTGGTTCAGGAGGCATTGGATCGCCTGATGGAAAATCGGACAACTCTAGTTATTGCTCATCGCCTGTCAACTATTCAACATGCTGATAAAATTGTCGTAATGGAACAGGGTAAAATTATTGAGGTTGGTAAACATGATGAATTGCTAGCCAAAGAAGGGGTTTACTCTAATTTGTATAACATTCAATTCAAATCAGTTTAATTTTGGTGATGAAAGTAAAAAACAGCAGAATTTCTGTTGTTTTTTACTTTTTGCCGGTTTACGGTAAATTGTTTCGTTTCCATCAGTGCATGTTAAAATCTCGGAAAGATTATTTTATCGTTGATTGAAGATACAGGTTGCTTATGAAAATACTTATACGGTGGCTAGTGGTTTTGTTGGTATGTAGTGGGCTGGTTTTTTTACTAAGTCCATTGACGGATGTTTATATGTCATTACTTCCTTATGATCATCTAACTAATAAATTTTACGGT
>JBPOJK010000089.1:0-1663 GCA_052033675.1 Pseudomonadota bacterium | reverse complement strand
AGTAGCATGACCGGCTTCAACCAAAGATTTGGAGGCACGAATGGTCAACATAACATACAAAAAATAACTCAGCAACAAAGTTGCTACAACAAAGACATCAACCACATGATTGTGGTAAAAATTATGACTAAATGCCAATAAAATTGCCAAGGTATAACCAAAACTAAAAAATTTTAGATCTCTGACCAAACCACTGCGTTCAGGACGAATTTGTCCATGCCAGCCGCGCTTTTTTAATACTGAAAAGGCCATTAACGCAATTGATAATGTTGATAACATTAATGGCGGTCCTAAAATTGCGCCGACACCAATTTCATTACCAAAATCTGCCGATTGGCTACCGGCTGCTCCGCCGGCAAAAAGTGCAATAATTGGTACAATTGTTTCCGGTAACGCGGTACCGACTGCCACAAATATTGAACCGGTAACCCCCTCGGAAATACCAATTTTTTCACCCAGATGCTCTAGTGCATTGCAAAATACCATCGCGGTTAATAGAATGAAAATCATTCCGATGATTAATTGAAAAAATTCCATAATTATCCCTGTAGTAACTGATAAGTTTTTGCGGTTGGCGGCATTATGCCAAATACGATTTCAAATCCGGCAGCAGCCTGTTCAATTAGCATTCCCAAGCCATTTACTGCGATTATGCCCGGCGCAACTTTTTTCATGCTTTGCATAAACAAAGTTTCATCAGCCGTATAAATCATGTCATAAACCAAAGCGCCATCATTAAGCAACGCAACTTGACTAAAAAGCGGATTATCCGTGGTGTTGGGAGTAGTGTTAATCACTATATCATACGCATGCTCTGAATCATATTCGTCAATAAGCCGTGACAGGTTCATGAAATCATCAAGTTTATCCCAGTTGCGCATCAATAAATCAATCCGGTGCGGTTTGGCGGCTTCCAGTGCCGGAATCACCGAATGAATCACGCTACCACTACCAAAAATCAGGATTTTTTTGTCGGCTAATGAGAATCCGCGGCGGGTTATATCATTGACCAGACCAATACCATCGGTGTTATAGGCAACGATTAAATCATCTTTCAGTAACAGCAAATTGGCACTTTTGGCAATCATTGCATCATGATGGTGAGTATTGGCTAGAGTGTATGCCCTTGCTTTAAATGGGGCTGTCACATTCACTGCCAATCCGGCGTTTTTGAAAAATTCGCTAACCAAGTGTTCAAAATCATCTAACGGTGAAAATATTTTACCATAGGATAATTCAATATTACATTCGCTGGCAAATTGCTGCCAAATTTGTGGTGAACGACTGTGTTCGATAGGATTTCCAACCACGGCTAGTTGTTGCATTGAGCTTCTCCGCAATTAATTTATTTTTTAACCGGTAATTTTACCATTAATCATGGCGATTGGGCAGAACAATGGACAGGAGATATATTTGGATTTTAATTCTGATTTTGAAATTCGCGTAGCGCAATCAATAAGGCATATAGTTCAAAACTAACATGATCACTAACCGCCGGGCCGATAATTGACCTCGCTTTTAGCAAATTATTATCAATTTTAAGATAGCGCACTGCCTGCGAACCCGATTCCACTAGACCGTTATAGGCATCACGACTATTTTGCTCAGGCACTACCGAATCTTGAACTAAAGAAACCAAGGTTATCTGACTGCTGGTGCGCCA
>JBPOJK010000072.1:0-8336 GCA_052033675.1 Pseudomonadota bacterium | reverse complement strand
AAAGTTAGATATTTAGTAGATAGGGGTAGATGATATTATGAATATTGCAAGTCAAGTTACAGCTGAAGATATTGAGTCATTGGGTGAGACACAATTTACAAAATTATTAACAAACTTATTAAGCATAGAAACGTCTGGCAATAATAAATTCGTTAAGGAATTGAGTATTTCCAGCAAACAAAATACTGCCGACGATGGCGAAGATGGTAAATGCGAATTAGACGAACAGTTTCCTATAAATCAATTCATCAAGCACCATAAAAATTTTTATCAAATTAAAGCATACGATATCAAACCAAGTGATTGTGCTAAAGAAATATTATACACGGATGATGATAACACAGAAAAAGTAAAGCCTGTTATAGCAGAGGCTGTAAAAAATGGATTTGCATATATATGGTGCATAAAAAAGAATTTATCACCAAAATCCAGAGCTGGTCGTATCACTAAAACAGTCGAGGCTTTTACTACACATGGTATACCTGACGTTACAGTTTCTATTATCGATGCTGACTATTTGAAAGATTGGGTTAATAAATACCCCAGTATAATTATATTCGTTAAATTTTGTAAAAATCAGAAATTTCATGGTATTCAATGGTTAGAACAATGTCCAGAATACTCAACTATATACCAGCGCTCTACGACAATGGATGGTTATATGACTGCAGTATTAAAGTATGTAAATGATCCAGATAGTACCGGTGCCATGAGAATAATAGGCAACTCAGGAATAGGCAAGACTCATTTTGTTATCAATGCATTATCTCAAGAAGATAATATAAAAAACCAATGTTTGTATATTAACTACTTAGATCATAGCGATATATCTAGTGTTATAGATTTAGTTAATAATTATAAAGAAGCGCGATGCATATTAATATTAGACAATTGCCCACTACCAATACACACATGTATCCAGAAACAGAAAAGAGAATCAAGCACATTTAAACTTATAACAATTAATAGCGAGATTGAAGAGGATGCTTATTCGGAGTATGGATATACGTTAATAAAACTACAGTCGTCTGATCAGGTTGAGATAGTTACTAGAATATTAGAAAATATTATAAGAGGACCACACCGCGATGTATATATAAGAAATCTAGTTGATTATTGTAATGGCTATCCACTATTAGCGAATAAAATTTGTTCAATAATCCAGAGACATGGTTTAGAAGGTTTAAACCCAGCTAAATTGATTGATTCTGGTGCAGTAAATAAATGGCTATTTGAAAAGATAACAGGCGTAAATGTAGATAAGTTAAAGCAGGTAATAACTGGACTATCTTTTTTTAGCTATATAACCTTCATACCTAATGGTTATATTCCTAGCAGTGATGAAAATTTATTTGCCAATGTTCAATTTAATTTTTTATCTAAGCATTTCTTTGGTGATGTTAGTTATAGCGAGTTTAAACAGGCTTGTGTTGAATTGATATCTTTATCTTTTTTAGAACAAAAAGGTACCTTAATTGCAATCAGACCATTGCCACTTGCAGCTTATATGATAAAAGATGCTATTGATAAATATCGCATTGATCTAGTTCAGGGGCTTGCACCAGCATTGTCTGAGCTGAATAGCTCATCAGATCGTCCAATTAAAGCATTAGAAGAAGCTTTTTTCTTACAGATAAAGCAAGTTGTAACATCAGACATTAAAGATATAATTAATATCATTAATACAGTATTTGGTATAAATAGCCCTTTTTCTCTGGCGAAGAATATTCTCACTTCTCGAGGTTCTTCACTTCTTCGCCATTTAACTGATATAGATCCTCAAATTGCTATTAGGCTAATTAATAATGTTATAGAGACTCTATCACACGATTATTTATTACAGATATCAGGACAGGTGCGCAGGAATATTATATGGACACTTGAGGCTCTATGTTATTATGAGAATACGTTTGCTGCTGCAGCTAAACTATTATTAAGATTTGCTGCTGCTGAAAATGAGTCTATAGCTAACAATGCAACTGGACAGTTTGCACATTTATTCCAACTTTTTTTGCCAGGAACCGAAGCTAATTATGCAGCGCGAGTGAATGTAATTAATTGGGCATTAAATCATCAAGAACAACAATATTTTATTCCAGTACTAATAAAGGCAATAACTAGACCTTTTCACTATCGATGTGGCTTTACAGGTAATCCAAGAAGCTCTCGAGATACAAAATATTTTAACGAATACCAACCAAAATCTAATAAAGAAATCTTGGATTATTGGATATCTTTATTAGAGTTATTAATAAAGAATTTTGATACATTCCCAGTTGAAACGATATATAAGGCATTTAATGAGATCATTTTGCAGACTTTAATTGAAAATCAATATTATAATTATATTGAAACATTTCTTGATTTATTTGATGCAAGTAGCCTTGTTGCTCCTTATTCAGAATTAATTAATACACTAAAAAGATTAAAAGAATATAATCAAGATATAGATATATCTAAGGTTGATGATTTATTAAATAGGCTTCAGCCTAATGATCTGATTGGAAGAATTCAAACACAGATAATTAATCCTTCGTATGGGTTTGGAGAAGAAGCTTTATTAGAAAAAGATAAATGTATATTAGAAATAGCGCAAGAATTACTAGCGTTAAGTGAAATCAATAAATATCATGAATTGTTAACAAGTGCAGACTCTTGGGTGACATCTGAGCTAGGTATGAAAATTGGGCAATTAGATGCTCAAAAAGCCAAAGATATTTTTAATGGCATTATTAATAATTTTGACCTTTCAAATATAAAAATTAGTTTTGTTTCCGGTCTCTTGTGGGGTATTAATGATCAAGATTTCATAACTGATTGTTTTAAAACATTGGCTATAAAAAATAATGACAACTTTATATTTAGTTTAGCTGCAAATGTTAGAATAAGTAAAGATATTTTTACAAATTTATTAGAAGTGAAACAAGAAAGAAGCTTATCTAGTGATATTTTCTCAAGATTAAATTTTAGTCATGTCACATATCCTGAACAAAAATGGTTTATTGATAATTTACTAACCTTAGATTCAGTTGGAGTTCATAAAGTATTAGAGCTTTTACTTCATAGTATTAATAGGAATGAAATAGAGCCTATTGAGTGGATTGGATATGCAGAACAAATTTTAAATAAGACAAACGTATTCTTGATATGTAATCAAAATACTATAGATTATACACTTTATGGCGTTCTGGTTCAATTAATAGAATTAAAAGAAGAGTCAGTAGAAATTATTGCTGAACAATTAAATGATTATTGTGCAAGAATGTCAAGTAATTATCCTCCAACATATTATTGGAATAATTTATTTCCTATATTAATAGATAAATGTTACACTTTGATATGGAATAAATACCTAGGTGAGTTATTCTTACGAGATTGGCATGGTTGCTTCTTTATTAAACATTTATTAAACTTGAATTTACTAATAAACTCAGAAAATAAATCTAAACTACTCTTAGAATGGTGCATTAGTAATAAGGATAGAACCGCACACATATTAATTGCCAGAAACATAGTAATTTTTGATAAGAATGATCAATGTATAGATTTTGTGGTTGACTTAATTAAATTATTTGATGATGATCTGAAATTATTAGATGCTATTTATATTAGGATGAATGAATATTCGTGGCAAGGTGATATTTCCAACTACTATTTAAAATGCATCCAACAACTAAAAAATATGAAGCATCATTTTATTAATAATGATTTTATACTGGAATGGATTAATACAAGTATACAAAATTTTAAGAATCAGCACGCCTCAACCAAACAAAAAGAAGATGAGCGAAATTTAATTGAGAGTCTATATTAATTACATATGAAACGTATAATGAAATGATTAAAACATATTCCCTACTCGCAAATTTACTAAATTTCAATGCTGAAACAGAAATTCTTGAGTTCAAAGAAGCCAAGAGTAATTATGACTTTGATAAACTCGGTAGATATTTTAGCGCACTAAGCAATGAAGCTAATTTGAGTGGTGTTAGCGAAGCATGGCTAATTTTTGGCGTCAATGATAAGCGTAATATTGTTGGTACGCAATTCCGCCCTAACTATGCTGATTTGCAAAGCTTAAAAGCAGAAATAGCCAACCATACGACCAACCGCATTACTTTTATTAATATTCATGAGGTTACGACAGAATCAGGACGTGTAATAATGTTCCAGATACCACCAGCACCGAATGGCTTGCCTATTGCGTGGAAAGGTCACTATTATGGTCGGGATGGTGAAGAGCTCCAGCCACTTAATTTGGAAGAAATAGACCGTATTCGCCGCAAAGGTACTTTTATTGACTGGAGCGCAGGAATATGTCTAACTGCCACTATTTCCGATTTAGAACCGTTAGCACTAGAAAAAGCCCGATTGCAGTATAAAGTTAAACACCCACATTTAGCTGAACAAATTGATCAATGGGACGATGTAACATTTTTGAATAAAGCTAAGTTAGCCATTAATGGTAATTTAACCAATGCCGCAATTTTGCTATTAGGTAAAGCCGAATCAGAGCATTTTATTAGTCCGGCACAGGCTAAAATCACATGGATACTCAAAGACAAAGATAATCTTGAGCTTGACTATCAGCATTTTAGCTGTCCATTTTTGTTAAATGTTGAAGCGGTTTATAGCAAAATCAGGAATCTCAAATATCGCTATATTCGCGATGGCTCATTGTTTCCTGAAGAGATTGAACAATATGATCCGTATATCATTCGTGAAGCGCTGAATAACTGTATAGCGCACCAAGACTATACTTTAGCTGGTCGGGTTAATGTAGTTGAGAATGATGCTGGCACGTTGGTATTTTCTAATGCCGGCTCATTTATACCAGGCTCGGTTGAGAACGTTATACAGCAAGATGCACCGCAAGAGCAATATCGCAACCCATTTTTAGCTAATGCAATGGTTAATCTGAATATGATTGACACCATTGGAAGCGGTATAAAACGCATTTTTACTATTCAAAAACGCCGCTTTTTCCCAATGCCGGATTATTCCATTGAAAATAACCGGGTGATTGTTACCATTACCGGCAAAGTTCTAGACGTGGCTTATGCCAAATTATTAGCTACTAATCCAGAATTATCATTATTTGATATTTTGCTACTAGATAAGGTGCAAAAGAAAAAAACGCTAACCGATGAAGAAATAGCTCATTTACGAGCTAAAGGCTTTATTGAAGGCAGAAAACCAAACGTTCATATATCATCGAACCTAGCCCGCGAAATAGCGCAGCAAGCGGATTATATGCGTCAGCGCGGAATTGATAACGAGTACTGTCGTAAAATGATTGTTGATTATTTGACTAGGTTTAAAACTGGCACACGTGAAGATTTTGAAAAAGTAGTTTTGGATAAATTGCCAGATGTACTAAGCGAAACCCAGAAGAAAAATAAAATCAAGAACGTATTACAAAGCTTAAAGAATCAGGGTGTTATTGAGTTAGTGGATCAAAAAAATTGGCGTCTAGTGATTAAAGATTGAAAGCAATTAGACACGTATTATACGCAACGTATAATTAATCCATCATTTAATCATAAAATTATTATTGTAAGTCAATTAGATAACAAAACAACAAAACTCGTCTAGCTGTCTAAAATAAAAAAGAATTAGACGCGGATAAGACGAGAGCCGTAATAACCGGCTAAATGCAAAAAATAGTCGTCAGAAACAATTAAAGCAAAAAACGCATAACTTTTTAGCTATGCGTTTTTTATTTTTTACTTTGGCTCAAACATGAGCCGCGTAATTTTTAAACTAACCTATGCGGCAAATCATAAAGACCCGCAACATTAGTTTTATTTACCTTCTTTATAGCGCTCAGAATATTCGCGAGTCGCGGTTTTCAAAACGATCTTTTCGCCAACATTGACAAAAGAAGGCACAACTACACGGATGCCGTTATCCAAAATTGCTGGTTTATCCATTGCAGTTGCAGTCGCGCCTTTGATTTGCGGATCAGTTTCAACAACTGTACACACAATAGTAGTCGGGAATTCAACCGCCAGAACACCACCATCAACTAATTTAAGTCTTACATTAATACCATCGGAGAGAAATGCAGCATCATCTCCTAGTATATCCGGAGTAACTGTAATTTGGCTATAGTCGTCCATATTCATAAATACGTAATCTTCACCCTCTTTGTATAAGAAAGTACACTCCAACTCCTCGGTTGATAAACGTTCGATTGAATCGGTAGATCTAAATGCGGTTTGCGCTTTTGCACCAGTTTGAATATTTCTCATTTCGGTTTGTAAAAATGCTCCACCGCCAGTTCCTGATTTAACTGTGCGGGTACTTATAACCGCAAATTGACGACCTTCATATTGAATAATCCAACCTGGACGAAGATCAACGGCTTTTTCTTTCATATTGTATTCCTTTTTAGCATTGAAAATATTTTAGTTTTACTAAAGGCAATATTTTACACCATTTTAGCCAACTTACATGCGCTTCTTATTTATACGCCGCTTTGCTGCAAAATCCACTGCTGAATTTGATTGGTTTCCTGCTCGGCAAGCAGATACTGATTTAAAGAGGTATTGCCATCATGGCAGCGATAACGCAGCACAACTTCCGGCAAATTGGTCGCCCGAATATTATGCCCAAAAACCAATCGGGCAAATAAATCATAATCAGCACAAACCTTATAGCGCGGGTCATAGCGTAAACCATTTAACGCCGATTTACGAAACATAATACTAGGATTTAAAAACGGTACTCCGTCAAAGAAACTTTGCCGGGTATCTTCCATCCGTAGCGAGGTGCTATAATCTAAGGGCACACTTGAACCATCGGCATAAAAGGCTTCGGCTTGCCCACCGACAAAACCAAACTCAGGATTAGCCTGTAAAAATTTAATTTGCTTGGCAAATCGAGTCGCAAGACAAACATCATCATGATCAAGCATCGCAATAAAAGCACCACGGGCACGATCAATCCCAATATTTGAGGCACGGGCGATTCCGCCGTTGACTTGACACGGAATCCATATAATTCGTTCGTCGGTGTAGCTCGCAACAATCTGCTGCAATCTTAGCGCATCATCCGGGCTATCATTGATAATTAGTAATTCAAAATCGACATAGCTCTGGGTAATAACACTCTCAATGGCTTCGCGCAAATAGTTCTCATTGGTTCGGTAAATCGGCATTACCACGCTAAGAGTTATATTATTGTCTATGATTTTATCCCGCAATTATTACGCAGCTTCATTGCTAACGATCAGCGTTACATTGCCGCTAATTTTAATCTTACGCACCTGATTCGGCACAATAAAATGATCGCCTTTTTTTATTTCCTGCCCATTTAACACCGCGGCACCATCAATAACACTAATCAGTAAATATGGACTGGTAATATTCAATTCAAGATTACCGTTAATTTCAAGTTTACCGACCTGAAAATGTTCGTTGCTGGTTAAACTGGTAAAAATTGTATCCAAGCCCAAATTGCGGCTTTCGAATTGACCATCTTTATTTTGATGTGGTGCTTTAATCACCGCAAAAGCTTTATCCAAATGCAATTCGCGTAAATTACCATTGTTATCACGGCGATCATAATCATATAGGCGATAGGTGGTATCTGAAGATTGCTGGACTTCCAAAATCAAGCTTCCAGCACCCAAGGCATGAACAGTTCCAGTTGGAACATCAAAAAAATCACCGCGTTTAACCGGGACTTCCTGCAATAAACTTTTCCACTCGCCGGCTTGGGCTAATTGGCGGAACTCCTCACTGGTTAGCGCATTATGCCCATAGATAATTTTAGCCTCCGGTTTGGCATCCAAGACATACCAGCATTCGGCTTTGCCCAAATCGTTTTCAACTAACTGGGCAAAATTATCATCGGGATGAACCTGCACACTTAAATCATCATTGGCATCAAGAATTTTAACCATTAATGGAAATGGTCGCGGTTTATCATTGGCAAACAGCTCCGGATGGGAACTCCACAATAATGACAGCGGCATTCCGGCATATTCACCATTTTTGACACAAGTTTCGCCATTGGCATGCGCGCTGATTGCCCAGCATTCGCCGGTATGATTACTGGTTAGATGGTAACCATAATCGGTTTTTAGTTTTTGACCGCCCCACAGGCGCTCCTTGAAGATTGGTTGTAAAAAAATTAATTCCATGCTTTTGGTCCTTGCAGTAGTCATCAGATGCTGCGCTAATTTTTTTATTTTGGCGATAGGTCATTAATTTTGACGATTTTGCGCGTTGATTGTAAATTTTGAATCAGCGCGCCATGAGGAAAAATTAATGACTTATTGCTAAAACCGATTTAGACGTAACATTGTTAACAATATTAATGATAGTTAG
>JBPOJK010000200.1:0-29402 GCA_052033675.1 Pseudomonadota bacterium | reverse complement strand
TTTGTAGTTACGTAGAACTATTTTGTGAAAAACTCGCTGCGCTCAAACAGTTCACAAAATGACGTTCTTTACGTAAACGAACTCTAATCCTCTTCACAATTCACTTAAACCCAAAACCAAGCGCTAAAAATATTATATTATGTTGCATCAACGATGTAATCAATATTTACTATAGCCGTTATTTTAGCCTGAATGAGTAATTAAAGTTGACTAAAAAAGTCGGAAATATGCTTGGTTAACATTTTAAGGATCTGCGGCTAATTGATGTGGGTGGCAGCCAGTGCTGGATTTTAGTGCGATTTTTATTGCCGCCAAGCAGTTAATAGTATAATAGCGGGATAGTTACAACGATTTTATGGATAAATTATGTTAAATTTTGAAGTTAGACAAAATCTCTTGACTAATAATCATTTAGATGGACAATTTCTTGATCAGCAACTAGCCAAAATTGCGCGTGTTGGTGTTGATTTTGCGGATTTATATTTGCAAGCCGATTATAGCGAATCATGGGTGCTGGATGAGGGAATAATCAAGTCCGGCAGCTACGCGCTTAATCAAGGAATCGGTGTGCGGGCGGTAGTCGGTGAGCAAACATTCTTTAACTACGCCAATGCCTTAACGCCGACTGCGATTTCATCGTTGATTGATAATATGTTTATCGCCGGTGATAATAGCCGGTCGCTGCAAAATTCCGCCAAGCAGTTGGAGTTGCCGCCACAGTCATTATATACTTCATCTAACCCCTTAAGTAGCTATAGCAGCAGTCATAAGATTGGATTATTACAGCAAATCAATAGCAAAGCGCGTGCCTTGCCGTTGGTCAGCAATGTCATTGCCAGTTTAAATCTTGAATATGATCAGATTTATTTAGTTCGTAGCGACACGCGGCACTTTAGTGATATTCGCCCGTTGATTCATATGAGTATTACCATTATTGTCAATAAAGACGGCAAAATGGAACGCGCGGCAGCTGGTGGCGGTGGACGATTGGAACTATCTTATTTTGACAGTGAGCAAATCCAACAATATATTGACAAAGCCTATGCCCAGGCGGTTGCCAAATTAGATGCCGTAGCTGCTCCACGTGGACAAATGCCGGTAGTTTTAGGCAGCGGTTGGGCCGGCGTAATTTTGCATGAAGCAGTTGGTCATGGCTTGGAGGGGGATTTTAATCGTAAGGGTAGTTCGGCATTTAGCGGCAAAATCGGTGAACGGGTGGCAAGTCCGGGGGTGACGGTAATTGATGAAGGCTGCATTAAGGATCGTCGCGGCTCCTTGAATTTTGATGATGAGGGCAATCCAACTCAACGAACGGTATTAATTGAAGATGGAATTCTCAAAGGTTATATGTTCGATGAATTAAATGCACGCTTAACTAATCAGCGCTCGACCGGCAATGGTCGTCGTGAATCGTTTGCGTCAGTTCCGTTACCACGGATGACCAATACCTATATGCAGGCAGGTAACTATTCTCCTGAAGAAATAATTGCCAGCGTTGATTATGGCTTATTTGCCGAGAATTTTGAAGGCGGGCAGGTTGATATTACTTCAGGCCAATTTGTCTTTAATGCTTCGGTGGCATGGGTGATTGAAAAGGGTAAGCTCTCTTATCCGGTTAAGGGGTGTGCTTTGGTTGGCAGCGGTCCGGAATGTCTGCGCCATGTTACTATGATTGGTCATGATTTGGAATTGGATAGTGGCGTTGGTGTTTGTGGTAAGGATGGTCAATCAGTTCCGGTAGGGGTTGGTCAACCGACTTTACGCTTAGATGGCGGTTTGATTGTCGGTGGTTAGTGCTACTTTACCATGTTAAAATAAAAAAAGGCGCAATTGTTATTGCGCCTTATAGTCCCCCAAAATTGAACTATACTTGAAGTTGATTTATCATGAAAAAGGTGTCACCACCTAGGAACGTATTGTAATCCAAAACTGATAAGTTTACTATGGTATAAATATACCATAGCTGAGTAACTATTTGATTTTAAATGATAAAAAAATGAATTATTTTGTAAAAAGATGATTTTAGGTTAAATTTAGGTGATTTTAGGTTAAATTTAGGTGATTTTTTTGCAAATAATTTAGCGCTAAAATATAGATGTGTACGTAATATCAGTAAAAAAATATCCATTCCATTCGATTATATGCGATCTGAAATTATTACCAGCTTAGAGGACTATTTTTTGTATTCATCTTCTTGTTTAAATATAATTCACGTCGATAGGAAATCCAGATTTTTTATAAAATCAACATTGCTGCAATTACAATACCTTAGCTGTGTTATAATTTGGTATTATCTTTCGGGGCAGGGTGAAATTCCCTACCGACGGTGATGCTTGATGGCTTTATAAGCTTATTTAAGACAAGTCCGTGACCCTGTTGTTTATAATGACAGGTTGATTTGGTGAGATTCCAAAACCGACAGTATAGTCTGGATGGGAGAAAGATTTAAAAACTATTTAATTACTATTACTATTGATTAATCCGGCAAGTCATCTAGTGGCTTAATCGGATTTGTTCTATTTACCCATCTCTTGCCCCTATAATGTGAGTAGGCTAACCGTCTGCCATATATTATGCTTAAACAGATTCTTCATTCTCGGTTGTTAAATGTCTTATTTGATGAGTGTTATACACCATAACTGCAAGTATTTTGAATCTGATTGAGCATAGCAAATTAATTTCCTGATATTTAATGTTAGTATGAAATCTAAAAATATGTCCAATCATGAAATGTATATGCGTAAAGTTCTGGAGCTGGCAACATTTACTGCGCAACAAACGTTGCCCAATCCACAAGTAGCGGCAATTTTAGTCAACGCTGGTAAAATTGTTGGAATCGGCTGTCATCTAAGAAGCGGCGAACCGCATGCTGAAATTTATGCGTTAGCTCAGGCACAGTCACGCGCTCGTGGCGCAATTCTTTATATTAATCTTGAACCGTGTTGTCATTGCGGTAAAACCGGTCCATGCTGTGAAGCTTTGATTGCAGCGGGGGTTAGCGAGGTTTATATTGCCAATCTTGACCCAAATCCGCTGGTTGCCGGTAAAGGTGTCGCCAGACTCAAAGCCGCTGGAATCAAAGTTCACTACGGCTTATTAGCTAAAGAAGCATGGTCAATTAACCGGATATTTTTCCATAATATTGTTAACCGTGAGCCGTTTGTGACTATCAAAGTTGCGATGAGCATGGATGGAAAAATTGCGACCAAAGAAAATTTAAGTCAGTGGATCAGTAATCTTAGTTGCCGTAAAGATGCCCACGCCTATCGTGCGGCTCATGATGCGATTTTAGTTGGCGTTAATACGGTGATTAGCGATAACCCGAGTTTAACTCCGTATCTGATTGAGGATACCACGTATTCGCCGATCCGGATTATTCTTGACCGGCAATTGCGTACTCCGTTGTCGGCAAAATTAATAACCGATGCCAGTACTCCAACCTGGATTTGTACCAGTAATAACGAACAGCAATCGTGGCAGCCATATTTAGCGGTAGGGGTAAAGATTTTATATTTTCCACAGCTTGAAATACCGCAGTTATTGCAACGACTATATCAGGAAAATATTTATTCTTTGATGGTTGAAGGTGGCGAAGGAATTTACAGCAGCTTTTTAGATGCTAAAGCGGTGAACCAATTGGTGATTTATTATAGTCCCCAGCTCATCGGTTCCCATGATGCCAAGCATTTTTATAGTGGCGCTGGCTTTGCTGATTTAAATTCCAATCTTAAACTGGAATTAGCGAGCAGCGAAAATCTTGATGGTAATCTAAAAGTAGTATTGCATTCACAACCAGTTGCAGCAGAAAATATTTATTTATCAGCGGAGTAACGAAATGTTTACCGGAATAATTGAAGAAATCGGCACGATTTCACGAATCACCACTGCCGGCAATAGCATGCGGCTGGAAATCGCGGCCAAAAAAATCACTCAAGGTCTGCAAATTGGGGATAGTATTGCGGTCAATGGAGTCTGTTTAACTGTTACCGCATTTAATTCACAACGCTTTTGCGCCGATGTAATGCCGGTTACATTCCGTGATACCAATCTGGCGCAGTTAAAAAGTGGATCGCTGGTTAATCTTGAGCGGGCAATGGCGGCAAATGGGCGTTTCGGCGGGCATTTGGTTAGCGGGCATGTTGATGGTGTTGGGGTAATTAATGCGATTAGGGTCAATGAAAATGCGGTGATTTACCGGATTACATTAAGCGCAAATCTGTTGGTGGATTGTATGTTAAAAGGTTCGCTGGCAATTGATGGAACCAGCCTGACTATTTCGGCAATGGGGACTGATTATGTCGAAGTATCGCTGATTCCACATACCCGGCAGGAGTCGATTTTGGGCGCAAAAAAAATTGGGGCAACGGTAAATATTGAGTGTGATATGCTGTTGAAAAAAGTGTCACAGCAGATTAGCCACCATAAAAATTCACGGATTGATATGAATTTTTTGCGCGAAAATGGTTTTTTATAGGACGGATTGAAGATGTTTAATACAATAGACGAGGCGATAAATGATTTACAGCTTGGGCGGCTGATTCTAGTTTGTGACGACGAAGATCGTGAAAATGAAGGCGATTTGCTGGGGCTAGCCGATAAGATTACTCCGGAAGCGCTAAATTTTATGATTAGCTACGGTAAGGGGCTGGTTTGTGCACCGCTATCACAAGAATATGCGACACGTCTCAAATTACAGCCAATGGTTGCTGAAAATCGCGATAATCATCAAACAGCATTTACGCAAAGCATTGATCATCAGCTAAGTACTACCGGAATTAGTGCCTATGAGCGGGCGCAAACCTTGCAGGCGCTGGCAAATCCAGCTAGTACGGCAGCAGATTTTCGCGCACCGGGGCATATCTTTCCTTTGATTGCCAAAGATGGTGGGGTATTGGTACGTGCTGGTCATACCGAGGCGGCTGTAGATTTAGCGCGTTTGTGTGGCGTGGCGCCAGTCGGCGTCATTTGTGAGGTAATTAATCCCGATGGTTCGATGGCACGCTTACCAGAATTGCAACAATTGGCAGCCGCTCATGATTTAAAATTAATCCATATTCAGGATTTGATTAGTTATCGCAAACGCCATGAAAAATTAATTATCCGTGAAGTTGAAACAGTGTTGCCGACCAAATTTGGTGAATTTAAAATGGTTGGTTTTAAGAGTGTTATAGATGGGCAAGAAGCGCTAGCATTAATTAAAGAATCGCCAGCCGCCACGGCGACACCCTTGGTGCGGATTCATTCGGAATGTTTAACCGGCGATGGCTTTGGTTCTTTACGCTGTGATTGTGGTGAACAGCTGGCGGCAAGTTTGACCCGCTTTAATGACGAGGGTGGGATATTGATTTATCTGCGTCAGGAGGGGCGCGGCATTGGCTTATTAAATAAACTTAAAGCCTATGCTTTGCAGGATCAGGGAATGGATACGGTTGAAGCCAATCTGCATTTAGGATTTCCTGATGATTTGCGTGATTATTATCTGGCAGCACAAATTTTGCGAAATTTGGGAATTAACCAAATTCGCTTACTGAGTAATAATCCACGTAAAATCGAAGGTTTGGCTTCTTATGGCGTTGAAATTGTCGGACGCGAAGAGTTGATTATGCCGGCGAATAAAGTTAATCATGAGTATTTAAAAACCAAGGTTGATAAGTTGGGGCATTTGATCAAGTTTTAAAATAATGTTACGCATGATAATAACTTTAACTTAGCGTTAAAATATATCCGTGTGTAGCATCAGTTAAATAGTAGTTTTAATTATTCTTAATCGGAAGGAAATTAGTATGTTATTTCAGGGAAATTTAGTTGCTACTAGCGGTAAATATGCGATTGTAGTTAGCCGTTTTAATGAATTTATTACTTCAAAATTATTGGGTGGTGCCAAAGATGCTTTGTTGCGTCACGGTGTTGACGATTCACAAGTTGACGTTGCTTGGGTGCCGGGCGCTTTTGAAATTCCGCTAATTGCGCAAAAATTGGCAACTTCCGGAAAATATGATGCGGTAATTACATTAGGTGCGGTAATTCGTGGTTCAACGACCCATTATGATTATGTCTGTAATGAAGTTGCCAAAGGCGTCGCCAAAGTTCAATTGGATAGCGGTGTTCCGGTTATTTTTGGTATTGTTACGACTGAAAATATTGAACAAGCCATCGAACGCGCGGGAACTAAGGCGGGAAATAAGGGCTATGATGCGGCATTAAGCGCATTGGAAATGGCGAACCTGCTGAAAAATTTGGTATAATCACCGGATTATTGTAAAATTTTATTCAGATTAGGGAGCTATTTTGTTATATAAAAAAGTAAACAAATTACGGACAATTATCTATGCAGTGGTGTTTTCCGGTTGCATTACTCCGGTTTTTGCAACGCTCCCAAATAATTCTGCCGAAAGTGTTCCGCAGGTAATTGCCAGTCGTATTCAATTGACTAATGGTTCATCACGAATGATGTGTGCTGCCAAATTACGCTGCAGTCTTTCAGCAACATCACAGTTCTATCAATCGCGAAATTATCAACCGGTATGGTTTAATAACGGTCAGTTGATTGCCGACACTGAAAAAGTGATTGATATTTTGCGCTTTTCCTATCGGGATGGTTTAAATCCCGAAGATTATAATGCTCATCTATTACGTACAATGTATGTCAATATTTCGACCCAGCTGGCAAGCGGACAAACTGTTTCGCCAGAGGTGGCTAGTGATTTTGATGTGACTCTTAGTGATGCTTATTTGCTCTATTCGCGACATATGGAATTTGGGCGGGTAGATAATTTTAGTGCTTATCCGGATTGGAAAATTAATAAACGTTATGCTAACACCGTTACGCTGTTTAGCGATGCGGCTCATTCCGGTAATTTGGCTAAAAATTTGCAAAATTTAACTCCGACTTATCCTGGTTATGGCAAATTAAAACTACAATTAGCTAAATACCAGCAAATTGCGGCGCATGGTGGTTGGCAAACAATTCCCGGCAAAGGAGGCATCAAAAAAGGCAGTCGTGGTAAGCAAGTTAGCTTATTGGCAGAGCGAATAGCGGCTACCGAAAATTACAGCTTACCAGATGGTGCGGTCGTTTTTGATGATGATTTACGCGATGGTGTCAAACAATTTCAGGGTGAAAATGGTCTCAAAGCCAATGGTGTAGTTGATGCAGCAACCTTGGCAGCATTGAACATTCCAGTAGAACAGCGCTTGAAACAGATTGCGATCAATATGGATCGCATGCGCTGGCTACCGAATGATTTGGGTAATCCGTATTTAATGGTAAATATTCCCAATTATTCATTGATTATTTCCAAAGACGGACAGACTGAAATGTCGATGCCGGTGATTGTCGGCGGCGGTGGGGATAATAAAACCTGTGTGGTAAATAGCCAGATTAACATGTTGGAACTAAATCCATATTGGGGGATTCCATATCGAATTGCAACCAAAGAATATTTGCGCAAAATTCAGGAATCGCCAAACTATTTGTATGAACACAATATTCGTGTCTATCGTCAAAGTGATAATCAGGAAGTCGATCCTGAAACGATTAATTGGCATGGTGTTACCGCTACTAATTTCAAATATTTTTTACGGCAGGATCCTGGTAAAAAAAATGCCCTCGGACGGGTGAAATTCATGTTCAATAATGATTGCGGAATTTATCTGCATGATACCTCCAATCCAAAATTATTTGCTAAATATTCGCGCAGCCTCAGCCATGGTTGTGTGCGGGTGAGTGAGCCGATCGCACTGGCGGATTACTTGATCGCCGGTAATCCCAATTGGAGCTCGGATCGTCTGGAAAGTGCAATTAGCAGTGGTAAACATCGCTGGCTAAAACTCGATCAACCATTACCGATTCATATCGTTTATTGGACAACGTGGGTGAATAATCAGGATCAACTGCAGTTTAGAAAAGATATTTATAAAACCGAAAGCGTTAACTTTCCGGTATTTATTCCCAAAGCGAAAGAAAGTAATCCCGAATAATGACAGCAGTATTAATACAGGCACAAAACTTAACTCTTGAACGGGAACAACAGTTATTATTGGATAATGCCAATTTTAGTATAAATAGCGGTGACCAATTATTGGTAGTTGGGGCTTCTGGTTGTGGCAAATCTTCTTTGGCAGAGGCGCTTGCCGGGCAGTTTTATTATCGCGGCAATATTAAAATAAACACGGGTAACGATTTAACAACAACTGGTGTAACTATGGTTCCCCAGTTTTTTTATTTTAAAGATAATCGTGGATTAAGTGATTTTTATTATCAGCAGCGCTACAATAGTCAGGATAATGAAAGTACAGCCAAAGTCGGTGATGAATTGGCAACGCTGGCTAATCGCGAGCAAGTTGATCATTTACTGGAAATATTAAATCTTCGCCATCGAATTAATACTCCGTTGATTCAACTCTCCAGCGGCGAACGCAAAAAAATTCAATTAATCAAGGCGCTGGCAAATCCGACTCCCATTATTATTCTTGATACTCCTTACATTGGGCTGGATCTTCCGGCGGTGACCAATCTCAATCGCTATTTGCAGCAATTAGCGGCGAGCGGGATTAGCTTGATTATTATTGCCGACTATTGTGAATGTCCCGATTTTATCAGCAAAATTTTGCAGATTGAACAGCGTCAGGTCTGGGTTATTCAACGCAGTAAATATAATCCGTCAATCGATAACAAGAACGAGGTGGAATTACAGATTAGCAAGCCAGCGGAATTTTATGCAGATTTGATTGGCGAGTATCAAACATTGGTGCGGTTTAATGATGTGACAATTCGCTACGGTGATAAAACTATTTTGGATAACATTAACTGGCACGTTAAATCGGGTGATAAATGGCAGCTCTTAGGGGTTAATGGTGCCGGCAAATCAACGTTGCTTAGTTTGATAACCGGTGATAATCCACAGGCCTATGCCAATCAAATTTATCTCTTTGACCGGCGGCGGGGGAGTGGTGAAACAATTTGGGAAATTAAACGCAATATCGGTTATATTTCACCGGAATTACACTGGAATTTTGCCCAAAATTTGTCGTGCCTTAACGTTATTTTATCGGGTTTTTTTGATACTCCAGGGCTTTATGCCCGAGCCAATGACCAGCAAATTAAGTTGGCACAACAATGGTTAACCAGCCTTGGTCTGGGTGAACATAGCAATCGTCAGTTTTTCCAACTTTCAACTGGCCTGCAGCGGATGATCCTGTTGATTCGGGCAATTGTCAAAAATCCACCATTGCTGATTTTTGATGAACCCTGTCAGGGATTGGATGATTTTCATACCCGCCAGTTTTTGGCACTGGTTGACGAATTATTTGCCGATAGTCGCCATGCAATTATTTATGTCAGTCATCGTCCGGATCAGATTCCCAATTGTATCAAACAGCGGGCGACTCTTACCGATAGTAAATTGAGCTTATCTTGAATTTACCCAATTAAGCGTAATAGAAACCCACCACCAATAACAACTCCAATCTATTTTTGTTCCTAGTTTCATTTAAATGCTAATCTTGATAATCATCATAAATAAATTTTCGTTTGGGGAAATTATTTAGCAAAAATCACTGTTAATACTAATTGAAATAATTATATTTTTTTATAGTCTATTAGTGAAAAAGTGCTTTTACACCGGCGAGTTTATGATAGAATCACGGTCTTTATATTAATAACCATTATTTAAATAAGGGATTTAAAATGGAGATTGGATCTACAGCGTTTATGTTGGTGGCATCAAGTCTAGTGATGTTGATGACACCTGGTTTGGCATTGTTTTATGGCGGTTTAGCAACCCGACGGAATATTTTGGGGGTAATGATACAAAGCTTTGTATCATTGGGGTGGACAACTGTTTTATGGGTTATATTTGGCTATTCACTGTGCTTTAGCGGTGGTGCAGGTGGTATAATTGGTAATCTAGATAAAGCCTTTTTGCATGGAATTACACCTGAAACTTTATGGTCTGGTAATGGTCAAATTCCGGAATTAGTATTTGTGTCTTACCAAATGATGTTTGCGATTATTACGCCAGCATTAATTACCGGTGCTTTTGCCAATCGAGTAACGTTTAAAGCCTATTTTATTTTCTTAACCATCTGGCAAATATTGGTTTATTATCCATTTGTGCATATGATTTGGGGCGGTGGTCTATTAGCCGAATGGGGTGTTATTGATTTTGCCGGTGGTATTGTAGTTCATGCAACTGCTGGTTTTGCCGCATTAGCATCCGTGTTTTATGTTGGTGCTAGGGTAGATAAAAATTCAACTCCAAATAGTATTCCGTTAGTCGCGATTGGTACGGCATTACTATGGTTTGGTTGGTATGGCTTTAATGCAGGTAGCGAGGTTAAAGTTGACTCAATTACTTGTTTGGCATTTATCAATACCGATATTGCGGCCTCATTTGCAACCATCACATGGATGGCGATTGAATGGACACGCGATAAAAAACCTAAATTACTGGGTTTATTGACTGGCTCGGTTGCGGGGCTAGCTACAATTACTCCTTGTGCGGGTTATGTTCCATTATGGGCAGCTCCAATTATTGGTATTGCTGCTGGGGTTGTTTGTTATTTGGCGGTGCAATTTAAAAACAAAATGCAATGGGATGATGCCCTAGATGTATGGGGCGTTCATGGTATTGGCGGTGTTTTTGGTACAATTTTACTGGGTGTATTTGCCAGCAAAATGATAAATGTACACGGTGCCGATGGATTAATTTTTGGTGGATTTGGTTTCTTTTGGAAAGAATTCCTTGCGGTTGCGTTTGCATCACTATATGGATTTGTTTTCACTTACGTTATGCTAATTATTATTAACTGGTTTACCCCGGTTAAAGTTCCACCTGAATTTGAAGAAATTGGTTTGGATGCAGCATTACACGGTGAACAAGCCTATGACGATGCAAGTTCAGCAATCTAAAAAAGTTCATTAAAACAAAAAAAGCCACACTTTAAAAGTGTGGCTTTTTTGATGTGCAGAAAATTACTTATACTGAGTAGTCGTTGTTACCAGCGCGGGCGAAATTAATAGCTGCCGCAAAAGTAAAATCAACGCCAGATACTTACAAACTATAATGCCTTGCAACAGTATCGTATGCTGTTTCATGTAAAAGAGAAAAAGCCCTTGAACAAAGTTGGGTGACTCCAACAAATAAAAATATTTGAGACTTACTTTATAGTCAACTAGCACCAAAAATGGTAACAAATATAAATTATACTGGGGTGAATAAACCCGATCAGTTAATAAAAACAAGATTATAACTATCATAAGTTTGCGGACTAATGGTAGATGCCAATATTTACGCAAAATCAGGAAATAAGAACCGGCAAAAATCAGTAGACTTACTTTACCGGACCAGTTACCAACTCCAAAATGGTCAAATAAGCGAAAAACCAGCCATGTCCACGAACCATCTTCACTGCTGCGGGCAAAATTACTCTGGATTTGCCAGATATAAGGGAACGACCATGCACCCCAATCACTGAGCATAAATGGGATATTTAGTATCAGCCAGCCACCAACAAATGCAGTTAGTAATTTTATTCGCTGATTTTTGTTAGCACTTAATAAATAAACCGGTAACAAAAATATTGGGAATACTTTAATCGCTGTACCTAAGCTTAACCATAAAATCGCCGCAAGTTTTTGCTCACGAGTAAAACAATAGTAACTGAGGATAATTGTAATTATTGGCAGTAGATCAACATTTAATAAACCGTAAAATAGAAAGCTCGGTGCGAAAATCCAAAATATTAGCAGTGATTTAATGGATGGTTGTAATTTGTATAGGAAATAGCTTGATAACAGGGCACACGCAGCTAAAATTGCTACCGGAAAAATCAAGTAATAGCTATAGTTTTGTTCAATTCCGGGAATTACCGCAATTAGTTTAAAGACTTGCTGAATCAGACTTGGGTATTCCCGCGGATAAGGAAAACCATGACTTAGGTAATTATTCCAGCAATACCACAGATCGCCATAATAGGTGGTTAATTTTTCATAAAACCACCAGCAGACGGTTAGATTACAGCGTATCAGGTACTGCGGTAATAGCGCTAGTAGTGTAAGGTATAGAATTAAGTTGCGGTTATCGGTAATTGTTGATAAATTTTCAGTTGGTTTCATCGTTTTTTTATTCGTTGATAATATTATGTTAATGAAAATGCGGGATATTTTATCCCGCGCACGTTATTTGTTTGGTTGCCAGTTTTTATATTTGCTTATCAATGTAGATACTGACGCTGGTGGAATATAGTAATATACAGATAAAGAACTGGCTGAGGCATTGGGAGGTGAAGCCTGATAAGCAATTGCCGGTTCGTAATCACTAATGTCAGTTTGCCGCATTATTAATGAGGTATAAGCACCATAATTATTGCTGATGTTGGCTAAATCACTACCAACAGCAACCCAATCGACACCATTAAATTTTTTGACTTTTATTTTATTTGATTCTTGATAGGCAACATATGGCTCGTCTGTAATTGGGTTTACAACAATGCTTATCCAAGTAGTAATCTTGGTTGTCAGGTAAGGATTGCCGACATTAATCCAATTGTTACCATCCCATTTTCTTACAGCTAGGAGTTGGTTGCTACTTTCAAAGGCAACATACGGTGTACCAGTACTGTCTACAGCCAAACTCAAGTGATCAACACTCTTACCTGTAAATCCTGATTCGCCAACGGTTACCCATTGCCCGCCTATTGAGGTTGTTTTCAACACGGTAACACTACCATTATAAGAAGCATCTTTATAGGCAACATATATTGGATAACTATTATTTGGAGGTGTAGACTTTATTTGTACATACGAAACGGCTCCGGCCGAAATACTACGAGAATCAAAACCTTGGCCATAAACAGTTAACTTACCACCACCACTATAACCATCATTGGTGCAATAACCAAGTACGGTACTACCCTCTTTAACCTCATATGCATCAGCTTTCACCGAAGTAGTATCACTATAGGCCATTATTTGCGTATCGCCAACTGTTAATGCAGCGGTTACTTCCGAAGCCGTATCGCTTTCTACTCGATTTGCAGGATCACATGCTCCAGTATTTGTTCCGTTTGGTATGAAGGTGTAAGGATATACATGCTCAATTATGCCAGCGTTATTAAAATCAATTTTATCAGGCAGTGCCGAAAAATATGCAACTAACGCAGAAGAATCTGTGGTTGGGTGAGTAAGGTATGTTAGATAGATATTACTTCTTCGATCTACGGAAATAGATGAATTATACGAACCAACTGATTGGTTCAATGTTGAAGCAATTTGAGTCCATGCATATACTTGTTGATTAAACAAATAACGATAGACGGCAAAGCGATCGGATCCCTGGTAGGATAAATATAGATTACCATCTTGATCGCTGCTAAATCCAATATTATTAGCACGCCCATTTACCGTACTTGGCGCCGCATTAGTTGCGGTCCAGCCAGTTAACGGCAGTTCTACAATAATCGTTGTTGATGTAGTTGTATAGCCGGTAGCTGTTGCATTAAGCGTAGCGGTTCCGGTAGCATCTTTGGCGTACACGGTTACGATGCAGCTAGGATTGCTTGCTGATAAACTGCAATTTGATGGGGTGAAGTTGAAAAACCCAGTTGGGTTGCTTTCCAAATTAACAGTAATTGGGGTCGTTTGTTGTAAATTATTGAGAGTTAACGTTATAGCCGTGCTTTCTCCGGCATTGAGATTGACGGATTGCAAGTTAAATGATAGTCCCGAACTGGGCTTTGCTGAAGTAACATTAACAATAGTTGTCGGCATTACATAGCTACTAGTAACTCCGTATATTGTTGTTACTCCACTTTCAAGTGCGGTTACAATTAAGTTGCAACCACTACTTTCACTACTCATATAGCAAGTTGTTGGCGAGACAATTGCAACACTAGGATCATAAGATGCGAGTGCAACAGGAAACAGTGCCACATTTTGGCTTTTAACCAAGTTTAATTGTAATGAGCTTTGTACTGTTGGTGCTAAAGTGAGAGATGCCATATTGAAATACAAGCTACCAGATTCAATGATTGGTGATGGTGAAGTTGTTGGTACCGGCACTGGACTGGGACTGACAAACATACTACCACCGCCACCATTACAAGCACTGGTTACGATAGTCACGATTGTAATAAAAACACTAAATAAATATTTTTTAAGCATGATACTATACTCTGTCCTAGAATTTCTTACTGACCAGTATATTGCATAACCGAAAGTAAGTTACCCAATCCAACATCTTGGAATGCAACCACCGGTTTATTGGTCAATGGATTATTTTTTAACGAAATGTAATTGGCTTGTCCGATAGAAATTCCCTGAGCAATGACTGACCATTTATTATTTATATATCGTTGGATAACTAATTTGCCGTTCATTCCGGTCGATAAATCTTGGTAGGCAACGTAGGGATTACCATTTAAATCTAACATTAGCGATACGTAAACGGCTTTTCCTGCCGAAATTCCAGGCGATCCACCAACGTACTGCCAGCCACCCGCACCGTTATAATACATTACTGATAACTTGTCATTATATGCTGCATCTTCAAAAGCAACATAAGGTATACCGCTACTGTTTACAGCTAAAGAAACAAAATAAACATCATGATAAGTGAAGCCTCGGCTTCCAACTGCAACCGGTGTAGTATATGATTCTTGTAGTGAATAAACTGAGATGCTATTATTGGATAGACCATCTTTAAATGCAATATACATTTCGTTATTGCTAATATTAGGAACAAACTCGATTTGATTATCGCTGGTTATTGCGGGAGAGAATGTTCGTTTAATCCAACCGCCCGTATCTCGAAAAGACAGACCTAAATAGGCGTTCTCGACTGTAGATGGGACACCCAAGGAGTATAATACATACGGCACATTATTTTGCGGGACAGCTAAAGCAATATTATTTGCAACTGAGATTGAGGCTGGATCAATTATGCCACTGATTGTTGGGTAGTCCCATCCGGTATTGTTATAATGGTAAACATAGGCATATCCTCCAGATTCGCCACTTCCCGGTGTCGGTATATTTTTAAATGCTGCATACATAACACCATTTGGTGAGATTTTTAGGTTAACGTAGTTTGCAACGCCAGGACTGATACCTTGCCCACCTAAATATGACCAGTTACTACCATTTAATGGTATACCCAATACTGACAATTTTCCGCTGGCGGCCTGATCTTGAAAACCCACCGCCATTGCACCGGTTTGCCGATTAATCGCCAAAGAAATATAATCTGCCTCAGATTCTGAAATTCCGGGTATTCCTCCCACATAACCCCAAGCTGCGACAGGCGTTGGTGAATTTGTTGGAGATGGTAAGACGGTTGGAGTTGGATTTCCGCCGCTACCAGTTCCACCTACCGGAACACAAGCAGAAATAATAGCAGCGGTTACAAGGGCTCCGCATAGATTATAATGTTTTTTTGTCATGATTGTTGCTTATAAGGTCGATTTGGAAAAACAATTATATCATATTCCATACAGGATAAATATGCCGTTATTAAAAGTGCCAAGCAGCGCCTAAGGTTAGGCTGGTATCAGACCAGTAACCAACGGTATTGCCATTACTGGAAATATTAACAGGCATCAATCCACCATAATTCATTAATTCTAACTGCATATTCCAGCTATTGGTAATCATATATTCTAACCCGATCCCGCCAGCAACGGTCAATCCACTTCCAGAGGGGAGAGATCCTGTTGCACAAACCGCCGGAGTACAGTATTGACCAAATTGAGCATAAGCATAACCCAAGCCAAGTTTTCCATAAACTGCAAAATTACTATCTTCAATCGGCAATCGTCCAACCGCCAGTAAATCAAATAATTGAGCATTCAAATTATAGGTTCCGGTGTCAAAATTAGCTCCGGCAATCCCCGCTCCAGTAATATTGGCGGAGTTAAACATGTATTGATAGCCAGCTTCAACACCCCAGTTGCGATTAAACATATAGCCACCAAATGCACCTACCTGGGGGCTTGCGGCCGTTCCTGAAACAACTAATTGTGATGCTGAAAATTGTGGATTTAATGAAGATAAATTTGAGTTGTTATAGACAAAATTTTGGAACCCTACCCCCGCATCAATTCCAACGTAAAAGCCATCTGAAGCCGCGTTTGCCGAGCCAACCAATGCTAATAAAATAAGATACTTGCGCACCATGATTCTCCCAGATATTAATCTTTAAATTGCGATAGGGTATTTTAGCATACAGCGAGCTAAAAAATACTATCAAGCCGGTGAATTAATGCTTATTTATATGATAAAAAGTCATTTGTGTAGATAGATGCAACAACACTTAGGGATATTTTATTTTAGTGAGGATGTTGATTCATAATTAACATTTGTTGCACATAAGGGACAATAAGAGCCCAAATCTGAGAACTCGCTTTTTTATGCTTAAGCGATTTAAGCAATAATGTTCAGAATGTTACCAAGAAGTACCGATTGGAATAAAAAGCAGGCAGATAAGGAAAAAAGAAGTGCTAAAACCAATCTTCCTGAAACATAAAAAATGGTGTTACGAAGTTTTCCCCTAGAACATAACACCTATGGAGGAGCTGGTGGTATTATTTTATATAATACATATAGTTAGGAAGCTTGTAAGAGCATTTTGGTGGGTTAACATAAGGATAAATATAATCCAGATCGCTGTATTGGTCACCCATATTCAAAATGATCGTATAGCCTTTTTTTATTAATTCTTGACGGGCGACATTTTTAAATGAATCCATTGTCCACTGTTCTTTGTCGGTGGGAACTAGCATTAAATTTCCCTGAGAAACTAGTTGGTTAATATTGCTTTCAAATTCAGGATATGCAGTAATTACATTTTGAATTGTCATCGTATACTGCGATATAGGGCGACCTGTTACCATTGCCACTGAAACGTCGTGGGTAAAAGCGTATTTTAGAAGTTTTTCCATTTGTGGTGTGCGGGTAAACGCGTTGCTTTCTTTAGCCTGTTGCCAAACCTGTGGCTGATATTTTGCAAATCCATCTTGACAATCTGCGATATATCCACTGGTTAAGGTATCATCTATATCAAAAACAAACATTGGATTTTTTATCTTTTGAGTAGATAATTCTAATGTTACACAATCAGTAGCTCGTAACTCAATGGCTTGCATCTCCTTACTGTACTGACTGCTTTCTGGAAATGGTAACCCACTCGCGTGTGCAATTGCCGGACAGGATGAGTATAGGGTCGAGTTTTCTCCGTAATAATAATGAACAATACTTTCAACCTCTGCCGATTCCAGAACATCGGATTTATTTCTCAATAAATACGGTACGCAAAATTGACTATTTCCATACGATGATTCAATTTCTAGTGATTCTTGAGAGAAAAATCTTGCTGAATAACAAATATTCGAATTTATTGGCATACTGATATAATTTTCCGGTGATACTGCACTTTTTGGATTATTACTATTTGAACATGAGTTGCAACCTTGAATTCCAACCGCGGTAATAAAAATAAGCGATGGTTTTATTAAATAAATAATTTTCTTCATTAGCTGTAATTTCTCTTATTTGGATTTTAGATGGAGAGATTGTAGTTCAATGCTGAGAATAAATAAACTCCAATTTGCTGGAGTAGCGATATAATATTTGTGGGTATTATATTTTCAAAAGTTGAGAGATGATACAATTAATATTACAACTTCGGTTTTATCAGGGGTTATTATTTTTTATTTTAAGATATTGATGAACCCTCATCGGTTGTGAAAAAATATTTGGGTTGAATTTCAAATTAAAGTTGACAGATAAAAATAATTGATGTAGAATGCGCAAATTTAAAATTACAGATAGGTGTAGATTGCAGGTAATTAAAAGCGCTATTAAGCTTAACTTGTTGATAAATATTGTATTATATTTATTGATATTAGTGATGTTTAGTAAAATATTTCTAAATATTCAGCATCCTATTTTGCGGGTAGGTGAGGCTTTGTGTGTTTTTACGACAAGTCCTTATTACCGTTTGACGCTGCGCTTGCTTGAGACCAACTATGCTGGTGCGATGACTGTGCTCGGCGGTTATTTTCAGCCACTAATGACCCAGCAGATATTATTACACTTACAGTGTTTTTTAACGGTATTACTCATCTCTCTTCATGGAATTATCAACTATTACCTGATTTCCCCGCTATTATTTTTTCATTCATTTATTCTTCGCTTTAGAAGAACAATAGTAATCAATCAACTAGAATATTGCAGTAAGCAATTTAATATGATTGATAAAGCCTTTCTTGCGCTGCCTTAATTTATTTAGCGATCTTTAGATAAACTAATTATTTTTGTTATTTGATTGT
Organism: Pseudomonadota bacterium; assembly: GCA_052033675.1. GTDB lineage: Bacteria > Pseudomonadota > Gammaproteobacteria > Burkholderiales > UBA11063 > Aquella. Next base: position 11,075 of record JBPOJK010000200.1, on the reverse strand, counting down.
TAATATTATAAATTAAGGAAATTACCCCCATGGAATCTACACGTCATCCAATTATCCAACAAGCACTGGATAGTATTAAATTTTTTTCTAAAATAAAATATGTTTTTGTATTAAAAGATCATAATCTTCGAATATTGGCGATGACCGACTTTGCAGCATATGTTTTTGGAGTAACCGATTTAACTAATGTTATAGGCAAGACGGTAATGGAGGTGGCTTACGATAAACATCCGAAAATGAGTAAACAAATCGCTCAGTTAGATGAATATTTAATTAACTCTGATTTGGAGAGTATTTCGTCTATTTCATTCTTTAATTATGCCGATGGAGTGCAGGCGCGATTGGTTATTCGCTATAAATTAGTTGATCCGGAAACTAAAGCTTTTTTAGGAATTTTGTATCAGGAAATTCCATCAGGTATTGATAATAAATGTGCAACTATTATGGATTCTTTGGGTGAGCAACAATTTGTTTCCTTGGAGTTTCCTGATTCATCGCCAAATTCGACGATTGAAAAGCTCACCCAATATGAACGTGAAATTTGTTTTCTGATAACAATAGGCTGGGGGCTTTCTCAAATTCATAAATTTCTTGAGCGGTTATATCCAGAGAAGTCTCGCACTTTGGATGCCGTAATTAAGAAGAAAAATGCCATTTGCTATAAATTTAATATAGAAAATAATCATATAGAGACCTTACGCCGCTTTTTACTCAAACACAATGTTTATCGAAAAATTCCAGAAAGTCTATTAACTCATCTGGTTGGTGCATATTTAATTCAATGATATTGTAATTGATTCTATTGGGTGTTGATCCAATGTTTTGGGGGATTTGGAGAGTAATTTGTGGTTATTGGAGTTGATTCTGGAATAACGAATTAAAAAATTGCTATTTGGGCTGCGTGCGAAAAATAAACGTTAAAATAATAGCTCTTGATGGTGCATTAAGCTGAATTTTTTCAGGGCGTGATTGTAATCGTCTGTTCAGATAAAAACAAGTCCAGTGGGGTGGAGTTTTTGCCTAAAATAACGATTTTTAGCTAAAAATATACTGTTTTATGATTTTTGGTGAATTTGGGTTTTGTTAGTTTGAATTTCATTTAATTGAGATATATTTATTAATATCAGTTTGTTATGCGGGATTTTTGCTGTTGTTGTAGCTTGTGATATCTTTTTTGTGATGTTATATTTTGGTTAACATGTTGTTTATTGTTACGGAAATATCAGAAAAATTAAAATATTCGACAAAAATAGTCATGCATTAAGTTACTGGAGTTGTTTTCCAACGCAAGGGTGAAATATACTACTGGTATGGGATGGTATTAGTGACTAGTTCAGATTGAGAACTGTAGCTTTAGAAAATAAGTTGCAGGATGTTATTGATATAATTTAATATTCAGGAGTTTTATCATGAAAAAAATTATCATTTCATTACTAGCCACTACTATTGTCGCTACCCCGGCCATTGCTGCAACCAACACTGCGACTATGGAATTGATCGCTCATGTGACCAGCTCTTGTCAAATGGTTTTAGGTAACAGCGGCGCCGCTGAGTTTAACGTCATTGGTGGTCAAATTAATGAAAGCTCAGGGCAAACAACCTTTAAAAATTCACTAAATGTTCTATGTACTGCTGGTACTCCATATTCAATTACCATGACATCGCGTAATGCTGGACGTAATGCCAATTATAATTATGCTTTGATGAATGAGCAATTGGCAAATCCAGCCCAGAGTCCGATACCATATACGGTTACTCCTGCGGGATATGCCGATTCAAGTGGTTCGGTTACGGCATGGACAGCAGGCGGTGCGGCAATTGGAACAGTTACGCCGTTCTTTCAAAATAATCTATGGAGTGCACTCCAACCTGGCTCGATAATTCTTAGCGATACAGGTTGGACAAATACTAATGCCTTAACTGCAGGTACAAGCGATGGTTATGGTGGTCTTCAGGGATATTTGGAATTTCCTTTTCAAGTAGCTCCGGTTGCCACTGGAACTGGTAAGGGTTCTGGTTTGAGTAATACCAGTCTGCAAGCCGGAACTTACAGTGATACGTTAATTTTTAATCAAGTATTTTGAGTGTATAAGTCGAGTTTAAAGAAACCAGTTAATTTTTTAGCTGGTTTCTTTTTTTAGATAGTCTAACTCCATTAAACTGGAGTTGTTGTGATTGATTTTTTTAGCTATAATCTTTTTGTTGATTGAGGTGGTCATTCGGAATAAATTAAATTTTCAATAAGAGATATGCAGGCGATGGTGAAAAAATATTGGCTAGTAATAGCAATAATCCTGTCCTGTTTTTTATTGAGTGAATTTGCGAATGCTGCAGACAGTATTATTAACCAATCTGGGAATTTAGCCATGCCTGCGTCAAATAACAAAAATAACTATTCTGCGCCCAATTTGATCAAGTTAGAATCTTCTAACAATTCATCTCCTTTAGTTAATGGTGCTTTGCCGGCTGATGAAATTCAAAGTCTGGCACCGGATTTATATACAATCATTGCCAATAATAGTGACCGTACCCCACAGGCTATTACTGCGTTGGTGGGGGAGCATAGCTTATGTTTTGAATCACAATGGTTTGGTGAGCTGCGAATTAACCCTAAAACGGTACAATATATTTCATATGTCGATCCACAATCAGCAACCGAGTATGCTTGTTTCAGCTCGCTGGTTCCGGGAATTGCGGTGAGTATTGACGCGCTTACGATGACGGCAAATTTGACTGTTCCGGGTTATATGTTACAACCGTCGGTGATTTCAGCTGGAGTCTATACCTCCAATCAGCCAGTTTATACCGATGAAGCGCTTATATCCAATGCTTTAATGTATCAACTCAATGGTGGACAAATTACATCTTCCGGCATTAATAGTAATCAATTTGGTCTAGGGTTAACCAATTCAACCGCATTGCCATTTGGAAGCTTGGTTAGTAATTTAAGTTATGCTACCGGAGGGAGTTGGTCACGCGGCGGAACTACTTGGGAAACTGATTTTCCAGATAGTATGACCTCGCTATTTATGGGGGACATTTCTCCGGCGACTGGAGCGGGATATGGTAGTTTGGCATTGGGCGGCGTACAATATAGCAGCAATACTGCATTAAGACCGTATGTAAATTTTATGGCGACACCCACGATTACCGGAATGGCGGAAAGTCCGATGACAGCGCAAGTTTTATTCAATAAACAAACGGTAATAGCGCCGGTTAGCCTGCCAGCGGGACCATATACGATTTTTAATTTACCCTCGGTAAATGGTAGCGGTTCATTGACGGTTAACTTGCAGGATGATCAGGGAAATATTGCGCAGACTCTAACGTTGCCATATTTTGTAGCGCCGAACAACCTCAAGGGTGGAACTTATTTTTATGATTATAATTTTGGTTTTCCGGCAAATCCAAATGGTGGTTTGGATTGGGGGTATCAAACTACGCAACCATTTTTTAGCACCATGCACACTTATGCATTTAATGATTATTATACCATGGGAGCATATGGCGGAATAGAGCCCGGCAATCAGTATAATCTTAGCTTAAACCACAATTTAAATTTTTTCAATTTACTGGCACCCAGTTTTTACACGGCCTTAAGCCAGTCCGAGTCTGGCATGGGATATACCTGGGGTGTTCAGATAGCGCGTCCTTCCAGTATGGTTTATGTGCCGGGAATTAGTTATACTTATGGTCTTTCAACGCCTCAATTTTCACCATTTGGCGGTATCCCCGTTGGCGGAAATAGCAATCAAACTCAACAAGGTGTCGCTTTGAGTTTTGCTACCGATTTTTCCTTGTCGTTTAATTTGGGCTATTCGCTATCAACCGGCGGAGCACTTGGAGACGTATCGGTATATAATAGTCTAATTAGTATTCAACCATTTCGCGGTGGGTTGTTTTTATTGCAGGGGGCGCAAACTAATTATGCTGGACAGTCAGTACTTTCTGGTACTTTAACCTTTGTTTATACTTTTAGTAATGGTGCAGCGTTAAGTTACGGATATAGCGCTTCATCTGATGGGTCTGCCACCAATAATTATGATCTCGGTTATAATTATAATGACCCAACTAATACTTGGGGTTATAGTATTAATGAACAATATAATCCGGATGCTCCGGTTCAGCCAAATACTTTGGGGGTAGGAGGAAATTATGCGTTTAAAAATTTTAATACAGCGGCTAATGTTAGTTATAATGATGCAGCTAACTACTCGAGCAATGCTACTTTAAGCGGGAATATCATTCTTGCCCGTAACGGTGTTAATCTGGCGCGTAGTTCGTTTGGTTCCTTTGCCATTGTTAAAGTTGGTAACCTGCCGAATATTGGAATATTGCAGGGCGATACCTATATTGGCAGCACCGATCGCCATGGTGAATTTACAGTACCGAATTTACAGGCTTATGTTGCTCAGGAAATAAAGGTTCGTGCTAGTGATTTACCAATGAATACCGAGCTAGATGCTTTGTCCAAAACGGTAATACCGCCGATCAATGGTGGTACAATGCTCGTATTTAAGGTTGTACATTATACTCCTGCAACAGTTAGTTTAACTTACCATGAAGGCAAAATGCCGCCAGTAGGCTATGATGCACTATTGATTAATGCTGAAACGAAAAAAACGGTTGAGGATTTAATGGTAATTGATAACGGAGTTGTAATGTTAAGTAAATTTGATCCGCACCTTGATTACCTGATTGAGTTTACAGTGAAAAGTGGTACTTATCAGTGTAAAATTGATAAGAATAATATTAATCAGGAACTGAGCGATCAGTACGAATATAATTTGGGAAGTGTTCAATGTCAAGTAAAACTATAATTTGTGCTCTAATGTTGCTGTCTGTAAAATGTTATGCGGAATGTTCAATCATTACTAACACCGGATTACAGTTTTCATGTCCATTGGGAGAATACTCCGGCTGCAGCGCCATTGCGCAACTGGCATTAAATTGTAGTGCCGGTAGTTCGTTGAGTATTAGCTTGTCTCAGGGATATTCTAATGTATTTATTCCTCGGCAAATGGCTGAAATACAAAAACACACAACGGTTAATTATAACGTCTATCTTGATCCGAATCAACAACAAATTTTTGGCGATGGAACACAGGGAACAGAGCCCTTAAATGTTGCTTGTAGTGGTTATTGTAATTATAATTTTTACGGCTTTATCCAAAGTTCGATGGTGAAAGCGGGGACTTATCTGGATACGCCAACATTGTTGATAAATTATTAAATCTACTCCATTAAAGTGGACTAGAGTTGGTTTCAACAATTGTGTTAGAATTTCGGAGAGCGTTTTAATAAAACTTACTTAGAAAGGATTGATTTTATGTTTAAGTTGCAAAAAATAGCAATACTAGGTGTTGTTTACACTACCTGTTATGCCTCCGGTATAGTTTATTTTGACCAAGGGCAAGTTATGGCAAAATCGACGGTGTTAAGTAGTGCTCAAAAAAAAATAGCGGCAAAGTATGATAATCAGTTAAATGCATTGCTAAAAGAGCAAGATCAGCTTAAAAAAGCTTTTGATAGTGCGAGTGGCAACACTTTGGTAATTGAACATTTGGCTGCTCAATCGTTACAGCTTCAAGAGCAAATTGAATCGATTAATCTGGAGCGAACCACAAAAATACAAGAATATCAAGTAAAATATGTAACTATAGAGCAGGGGGTCTTGACAAAATTATTAAAAGACAACAAGTATGATTATATTCTCAGCTCAAATGCAATTTATATGACCGAGTCTTCAAACGACATTACCTCAGAAGTAGTTAAATTAACTGATAAGGCATATCAAAATCAGAAATAAAAATTTTCTTAGCAAGCTTTTTATTAGTCTTGCATTTATAATTACCAACAGTTACGCCGCGGTTCTTAGCCAAAATATGGAGACCGCGCTGGTTGTTCCGGCTAGTTGTCGTGCCGAGGGTTTACCTCCGGTTGTTAATATTGAAACTAGTATGAGCTCAGATGTAACTGTGCCGCTGTCTTTTATGTTGGTTTGTAATATGGATGATTCAGTAATTCTAACCGTGAGTTCATCACAAAGTGATGAAGGTGGATTCTATCTTATACATAAATCTGGGGATATGTTGCGATATGGATTAACGGTTGGAAATAACCTTGTTTTACCGTTGCAGCAAATTACCATAACGCCCAATCAAACATATCCAACAGTTCTTAGTTTTCCTGCGGTTTCAATGAAAAATTATGCCGGTAATTATACAGGAGTTGTTAATTTTAATTTTACTTATTAAGTGATGTTACCATGAATTTGTTGTTTTATTGGCGGTCTATTGCGCGTTGTAACATTGGTTAGTTATTGATAGTTTAGAAAGTATAGTAATGAAAATGAAAAAAAACTTTTTGTTTCTGGGAATTATGGCTTTAAGCGCTGTTTGTGTTTATGCAGCTGGAACTAGCACCTCGATTTCTGGTAGCGAGTCACTAAATACTAGCGAGGTTCCCTCAGCTAAGTCCAATGAATCAGCGGCTAAATTAGCCAGTAATGATTTTTCACTGTATCCGATTCAAATAGTTATTGAAAAGCCGGGGCAGATAAAAACTCTAAACGTGGTTAATAGTGCTAAGAATCCATTATTCGTTCAGTCAAATTTGCGTAATTATGTCCAATATATGAATAATGGTCGGCTGCTTGAATCAATGACCGATATTAATCCGCCGGGTAGTAAGGTTTTGGTAAAGCCGTCTTTAGTTGTTTCGCCAATAGTTATTAAAAATATTCCTGCCGGAAAAAAACAGATTGTCCGAGTGATGGGTATTAAGCAAGAATCTGATATTGAGCAGGCCTATCGTCTGACAGTTAAGAATATTACACCGATTTCAGTCGTTCGTGCCGGCACGGTTTTTGAAATCGGCTATACAATTCCGTTATTTATATTACCTAAAAATATTAATGAGAGTTATGATATTCAATATCTGAAAGAGAAGAATCATTCATATTTGAGATTGGCTAATACTGGAAATGTTCATATTTTAATTAAGTCTCTAAGTATTGTTGCTAATAATAAACCAGTGAAACTAAGTATTAAAACATTGCGATTATTAGCTGGCAGCTGGGAGTTGATCGAAATTCCAGCTGCAACTGCGCATAGCCTGGTTCCTGGGCAGTCGTTATCTCTTGAAATTGAACGCGAAAAATTATCTAATTTTGAAGAGACGGTTAGTGAGAAAAAGATAATTGTGATAAATTAAGATTAATTTAGTTTTTATTGTGTTTCAATCCCCGCATAAACATGGTTAATGTGGGGTTTTTTAATTGCCGAGTGGTGTAATTGTATGATGCGTTTAGATATAATTATCAGTTGTTGTTGATAATGTGAATTATGGTAAAATATGTGACTAATTTTTATTAGCTATTAATTGGTCGGAAGTTTGATCGGGTTTAGTTTGGCATTTGCTGACGATTTGATCAAACCGGTGGAGTAAATTAAAAAAGGTTCGCAATGACTAAAGAACAAATTGGCGGTGCAATTCCATTTGCCCGCGATGTGGTAAATATCAATATTGAAGAAGAGATGAAGCAGTCCTACATTGAATACGCGATGAGCGTAATTGTCGGACGGGCGCTACCCGATGTGCGGGATGGTTTGAAACCGGTGCACCGGCGGGTATTATATGCAATGCACGAGCTTTCCAATGATTGGAATAAACCTTATAAAAAATCGGCGCGTATCGTCGGGGATGTAATCGGTAAATACCATCCGCATGGTGATATCGCAGTTTATGATACGATTGTCCGGATGGCGCAGAATTTTTCGTTACGTTATATGCTGGTGGATGGGCAGGGTAACTTTGGTTCGGTGGATGGTGATTCACCGGCGGCAATGCGGTATACCGAAATTCGGATGTCAAAAATCGCTCACGAAATGCTTGCCGATATTGATAAAGAAACCGTTAATTTCGGTCCCAATTACGATGGTTCGGAACATGAGCCATTGGTTATGCCAACGCGATTACCAAATCTATTAGTTAATGGGACGACAGGTATTGCCGTAGGTATGGCAACCAATATGCCGCCACACAATCTAAATGAAGTCGTTGATGCTTGTTTGGCATTGTTACAAAATCCCGAATTAACCATTGATGAATTGATTGAGTATATTCCGGCGCCGGATTTTCCAACCGCAGGAATTATTTTTGGGATTAAAGATATTCATCAGGGCTATCGTACTGGTCGCGGGCGGGTTATCATGCGTGCGCGGACGCATTTTGAAGATATCGGCAAAGATCGTCAGGCGATTATTATTGATGAATTACCGTATCAGGTTAATAAAGCCAAATTGTGTGAAAAAATCGGTGATTTGGTCAAAGAAAAGACCGTTGAGGGAATCAGTGAGATTCGTGATGAGTCGGATAAATCTGGAATGCGGGTGGTTATCGAATTGCGTCGTGGTGAAAATGCCAGTGTGATTCTTAATAATCTATATAAATTGACCCAATTGCAGGATAGTTTTGGGATTAATATGGTGGCGCTGGTCAATGGGCAGCCACGGTTATTAAATCTGAAATCAATCATCGAGGAATTTATCTATCACCGCCGCGAAGTGGTTACTCGCCGGACAGTATTTGAACTTAAAAAAGCCAAAGATCGCGGACATACTTTGGAAGGTTTGGCGGTTGCCTTGGCGAATGTTGATGAAATGATTGAAATTATTAAATCATCTCAAACGCGTCCGGAGGCCAAATCCCGGTTGATGGAGCGGGCATGGGAATCTTCGCTGGTTATGGCAATGATGGAACGGGTTGAAGTTACACAAGTGCGCCCAGATGGCTTAGAATTGCAATTTGGCTTACATGGTAATCAATATTATTTATCTGATCTACAAGCGCAGGCAATTTTAGAAATGCAATTGCAACGCTTAACTGGGTTAGAGCAAGAGAAAATCACCAAAGAATATCAGGAGATTATGGATTTAATCATTGATCTGATTAATATCTTAAATACTCCAGAGCGGGTAAATCTGATTATCTCAGAAGAACTAACCCAAATTAAAGAACAATTTGGCGATAAACGTAAATCTGAAATTGAGTTTGACTCTGCTGATATTAATATGGAAGATTTAATTAAGCCGCGTGATATGGTGGTAACTTTATCCAAAGAGGGTTATGTCAAAACGCAGGCGGTTGAAGAATATCGCACCCAAAAACGCGGTGGTCGCGGTAAAACTGCGGCGTCAACCAAAGAAGATGATTTTATCCAAAATCTGTTTATTGCTCATACCCATGACTATGTGCTATGTTTCTCAACCTTGGGGCGCCTATACTGGCTTAAAGTTTATAATTTACCGGAGGGTAGTCGTACTACTCGTGGTCGTCCAATTGTTAATCTATTACCATTGCAAATGGATGAGAAAATCACCAGCATCTTGCCGGTAAAAGAATTTAGCGAAGATCAATTTATCTTTATGGTAACTGAGCAGGGAATTGTCAAGAAAACTGACTTAACCGCCTTTGCTCGTCCTAGCGCACGGGGTATTATTGCTGTTAATCTTGATGAGGGTGACAAACTTGCTGGTGTTGACTTAACCGATGGCAATCGTGAAATTATGTTGTTCTCAGATGGCGGTAAAGCCGTACGCTTTAATGAGTCTGAGGTTCGCGGAATGGGTCGGACTGCGCGCGGGGTCAAAGGGATTAAACTTGGGAAAGATTGTAAAGTTGTTGCTCTTTTGACAACCAATGATATCAAGGCTAATGTCCTTACCGCCACTGAAAATGGTTACGGTAAACGCACGACTGTCGAAGAATATCGTTTGGCTTCACGCGGAACGCAAGGGGTAAAAGCGATCGGCGAATCGGCGCGGAACGGCAAATTGGTTTCGGCCAAAATTGTTTCCGATGAAGATGAAATTATGCTGATTACTACCGGTGGGGTGTTAATTCGCACCAAAGTAAATAGCATTCGTGAAACCGGACGTTCGGCGCAAGGAGTTAAATTGATTGATCTTGGCGAGGGTGAGAAACTGGTTGATCTTGAAAAAGTAATCGAAACTGAAAACGAAGCGGATGGTGAATCTGAGTTAGAAGGCTAAGGCTACTAGCTTTGTTGCAAACGGCTGCCATTATGGTAGCCGTTTTTTCATAAATCATTGTGTTAACCTATAGAGTTGTAAAGATTTTATTAGATTGAAAATATTTTTATAAAATTGTGTGAAAACACCTTGACAAGTTATGCTGCAGTGCAGCATAATAGCGCCTGTGAATAAATAACTTGCATTACGCAAGGCAAATAAATCTTATCAGGAGAACTAGAATGTTTCAAAAACAATTATCAAATATCAATGCTCAATGTCAATCAATAATTGAAAAAAATCTGACCTTGGCTAACTCTTCAATCAGTACTTTCAAAAAAGTTTCAGCAATTCATGCCGAAGCGGTTACTATTTTGGTTCAAGAAAGCGCTGCGACTGCTAAAAATTTATGCACAGTTAATAACATTGCTGAATGTGCTTCAGTTATGCAAAATTACATTAGTGATAGCTGGAAAACTTGTGTTGCTAAAACTCAAGAAATTGCTTCAGTAATCAATGCAGCCAATGCTCCGATTTCTGAAATGTTTTCTACTGCCGTTAAAGGTGCGCAAGAGACTTTAATTAAATCGGTTGATAAATTTTCAGCAGTAAATCCAACTATTTCTAAAGTAGCTAGTGAGTCTTTACAAACTTGGATCAGTACTTCAAATCAAGCTGCTGATTCAGCTGCTAAAGTTTCAAACCAAGTTGCTGAAGTTGCCGCTAAAAATATTACTAGCGCCGCTAATGCAACAATTGAAACTGTAAAAAATGTTACAGTAAATACTACTTCAAATAGTGCGAACTAATCTGAAATAGTTTAAATAAAAAACTGCCGCAATAAAATCCGGCAGTTTTTTATTTAAAAGAGTATTAAAAAGAGCCATGAACAATCATGGCTCTTTTTAATACATTTATTTTTTGTGCCCAATATTAATAGAACTTACGCATTGACAGATATTCATAATTGTGCATGTGCAATATCTGTAATGCTGTTATGTTTAATAAACTCAGCAATAATATTGTTAAATAATTGCCGCT
>JBPOJK010000212.1:0-5645 GCA_052033675.1 Pseudomonadota bacterium | reverse complement strand
TCGTTCTTGGGTGTGAAGCCAGAATACCCAGACAAGATGAGTGGCTTTGGATTATTAACGCAGCCGCTGAATAAGATACCTACCGTTGCTGAAATGGATGCTAAAACAGGGGTTAACCCATATAATTATAGTGGGATTCGTTTATTTTTTCAAAAGATTGTGAATGTTTTAAATGGTAATAAACCAACTAATGCCCCGCTCCCTAATGGAGTACTTGAGGCAAGCAGAACTGCTAAAGATTTAGGTTTAAATGATCCTGAATATAAAAATAATTATATGTTTGACTCTATGCATAATGTTGGTCAGTTAGCATTAAATGATGTACCACAGGGTACACCAACCAATTTAGGTGGGGTTATGCCTGTAGTATTGGGCGCAACTAAATTTTCAAGCGGGGTTATTAGTAACTTAGGGTTAGTGGATAGTTCCGGGCATATTATAGGAGCAAATGCAGGAACTACATCTCTGGGAGATACATATAATACTAATACGGTTACTTACAACTTAAACTTTAACACAAATATAGCTAACGAGCAAAACCCAACCTATGAGTTAGCTTTAAATCAGGGTAATAGTTTGGTTACAGAGTTTTACGTTAGAGGCTCTAGGCGTGACAGTGCTACCTGGTATAAGCAAGTATTATTAGGAGTAAGTGTGGCAAATAATTTTATGAATGTTTGTTATAATGGTATTCTACGAGATGACCTTCCGGGTAAAGACCAAGTTTACGTTTGTGATCCATTTAAGAAAAGTGAGTTGTCTGCCGATATAATTATGGAATTGAGTTACCATAATCTCATATCAAACTTAACGTATATTGATATTGTTGCAGATGGTCTTAAAGTTGACCCTGGATATAATCTATCAGAAACTCAATATTTAAAACGCTATAAAGTTATGCTACAAGAAGATGGCCTTAACTCAGTACCGGGGAACTTTCTCAGACGTTACTCCTTTGATCAGGATTGGATAAGTATCAATTTTACCAATAAGTTTGTTGGTAAGAATAATCAATTACCAATTTATCAGCATAAATTAGTGATAACTCCGGTAAATAGGAATGTTATTTCATCAATGTCAAATGTTCTCAAGGTTGGAGGTTATCGTCAATCTCCGTTTTTACCGACCTATAACTATTGGGGGTTATAGGCATTATAGTTTAATCTCATCGTTTGATAAGGCTTTGGATATCTACCCTATTAGTGGGTATCCAAAGAGAATATTAGTTATTCGCTAGAATTAATAGGGGCTCAATAAGAAATATTGAGCAAATAAAAGCTTAAATTTTATAAAATATTATGAATGTTTAAGCGGTTTTTAACAGTCAGATTTGAGACCAAATTTGACATATTAACATAGGGAAATTATGAAAAAATTATTAATTATTGTTTGTGCAACAGCGACAACCCCCGCTTTTGCTATTATTGATGGCAAACCGCTCAATCAATTGATCCAATCCAAAGAAGAAATAGCAAGTATTGGAAAAAGCGCTGTTGGCCTTGTTATAAATAACTCTTATTCTTGTACTGGATTTGCAATATCTAAAAATCAAATAGTCACAGCAGCGCACTGTGTCTACGATTTTGAACATAACAAGCCAATAGTGGAAAAGGGCACTGATATTGACATCTACACAGTAACTCAAAATAATAATACTGGTGACGAGCTAGCGGAGCATCCGAACCATGTTTATATACCAGATCCAAAAGAACTTACGATTGATGATGGAGGGGATATCGCAATAGTTACGCTACCAGAGACCGTTACATTAAAGCATCAAACGCCAACTATTTTAGCTAACTTCTTGTCTACCCGCGACCCACTCCGCTTAAAGGTTGATCTACAGTACTTAATAGATACTTTTCTAAGCGGAAACTTTTATGAAAAAAAACCAACTATATACCGGATTGGATGGGGCGCAAATCATAGCTTTGAATATTCATCAGTACCAGAAATATGTTCTAGTGCTCAAACACCATTTTTCCATACCACTGAGCGAGGTAATTCTGTAAGAATGTACCCCCCAGAAAAGGTTAACAGTTTAAAAGTACTAATGACATACCAAAAGAGTACAAACTTAGAAGGCTTTTGTAACGTACAATATAAAGATGTTGCTGTCGGTGAGTTGAGAACTAACTTTAATCGAATAAAGCAAGATGCTAAAGGAGATCAAATAACAGAAGGTGGTGATAGCGGTGGACCAACAATTGCTTGTGTCAGTAGGAAGAATAGCACCATTGGTGAATGTTTTGTAATAGGGGCTCACATTACCAGAAATAAATTAGAGAATATCAGTACTGCAACCTCATTAATGAGTTATGGTGCTGGAAATCTTTTGCTGTCAGAATATCTTAAAGTTCCCAGTAGGTTTGTTAAGAAGCTATTTTGACCGTAGATGAAAGTTGTATTTATAATTGGTTTGAGAGAGGCTAGTTCTACAGAAGGCAATGAACGAAGCTAAGTAGTCATTTAACATCTTCGGGTTTAATTCCCCGCTGCTTGCGAGGTTAGCCAGAGATTTCCAACGGAGGGTTCCGTTGGAAAAAATTTTTCCGTAACGCCTCGTGGGCTTTGCCCCGAGGATAGGAAAATTTAGGTCGTTGGTTTTATTTTTAGCTACATTTTTTATCATTTTGTAATAGGGAAAATGCAAAAATGGTTACAAGAAAAATTAAATATATTTTAATTTGCTTTTTATTTGGAGTGGTTTATTCTGAACCTACAAATGGAATTATGTTTCAGTTTTTTGAGTGGTATTCAAAACCTAGTGAAAACCTCTGGCAGAAATTATCATTAGAGGCGGCTAGTCTTTCTAAAGTTGGCGTTACTGCGGTGTGGATTCCACCGGCATACAAGGGGACAGGAATTGATGATGCTGGATATGGAGTCTATGATAAATATGACTTAGGTGAGTTTAACCAAAATGGCACGATAAGAACAAAATATGGCAGTAAGGCGGAGTTAATATCGGCAGTTAATAAATTGCATTTGCTGAATATACAGGTATATGGAGATATTGTTTTAAATCAGATAGTAGGAGGAGACAAATTAGAGAATGTGACCATCAACCAAGTTGATAATAATAATCGTAATTATATTTATCCTAAAGATATTAATGCAACAGTTTGGACGAAATTCATGTTTCCGAATAGGAACAATAAATACTCTAGTTTTACTTATGATGCAAGTGTAATTAGTGGTATTGATGGTCCGAATATTGAGGAGCCGAAAGTTTCAGCAAAAAATATTTATCTGGTAAAAGGTCATAATTGGGCTAAAGATGTTGATGATGAATATGGAAATTATGACTATTTATTAGGTAATAATTTAGATTATAGTGTTTTAAAAATGCGTCAAGAGGCAATGGATTGGGGGAGGTGGTTCACAAATACATTGAAGTTGGATGGCTATCGAATTGATGCAGTAAAGCATCTTAGTGCCAGTTTCATGAAAGACTGGCTATCTAATATGCGAAAAATTAATTCCTCTGCATTTGCAGTCGGGGAGTACTGGAGTGGTTCTTTAGCAAAACTTGAGAATTATGAACAACAGGTTAATTGGTCAATGAGCTTGTTTGATGTTCCATTACATTATAATTTGTATAATGCCAGCAAAGATGGTAATTACGATTTAAGAAAAATCTTTGATAATACAATGGTCCAAAAGCACCCTGTTCAATCAGTGACATTTGTAGATAATCACGATACAGAGCCAGGACAGGCACTGGCTTCTTTTATTGATGCAAGATTTAAGCAAAGGGCATATGCACTAATTTTGACAAGAGAAGGTGGTTATCCGTGTGTTTTTTACGGTGATTATTTTGGGATACCTACTAAAAATATAAAACGCATGGATGATTTAATAGTTCCTCTAATGGAAGCTCGTAGAAATAATGCTTATGGAAAACAACATGACTATTTTGTAGATCCTCATTATATTGGATGGACAAGAGATGGGGATGATGGTCATGATGGGTTGGCAACTATTGTAACGAATGGAAATTATGATGGATATTTGGATATGAATGTAGGTACAAGATATCGTGGTACAAAATGGTATGATATTACGGGGAATTATCCTAAAACAACTAATGTTACGATAGATTTAAATGGTGTAGGACATTTTCTAGTGAAAGCGAATAGTGTTTCAGTCTGGGTACCTTTATAATCAATGTGAGTATGTTATTAAATGACTTGGTCGTGTTTATATAACAAATTAAAAATTACCAAGAATTAATCAAATTATAAAGGTAGAGGCTTTGAGAGTTTTATTGGAATGGTTATGCCATTCATATGCGGCAAATCCATATCGAAAGTTTACTTAAAAATCAAATTTTAAATTCTAATGAATGGCATTAGAATGTAAGATTAATTATAGGAATTAAAATGAAAAAAATATTAGTATCAGTTTTATTATGTAATATCATATCTGCATGTCATGTTGGGAGCTCTTCTGGTAATGTTGATGCCAATATTGGCAATGGCTATGCGCTGCAGTTAACTAGAGGTGTAGAGTTATCTAATTTTTTAAATCAGAAGACCAATAAAGGACATGAAGTAAGTGAGTTAGCAACTGCTACTGTTGGGCTAAAGATTTCATACAAAAATGGTCAAACAGGCATTTGTACTGGTACTGTGATATCTAAAAATAAAATACTCACTGCTGCACATTGTTTTGCTGAAAAGACTGTTAATAAAATTTATAATAATGGACCAATCAGTGTGGTTACTTATGATGGAAGCGATGGCGGGAGCTTAATATCTCTTCAGCCTGAAAGTGTTAAATTTTCTTACGATGACACTAAATATATTCCTGGTTCTGACATTGCGGTTTTAAATTTTAAATATAACTTCAACCATTATCTATCCGAGGATAAAATACTTGCCAATAATAAACCAGGAGATATTGCACTAGCTTCGCAAAGAATCAAGGATTTGATGGTAGCCTTATACACTACAAGGTCAAATTTGTTTCGCTTTAGTTGGGGCGGCGGAGGAAAAATGTACTTTCAAGCTGATAAAATGCCAATTTGTGAACCAAACCAAACCAATCTTTTATTTAAGAGTGAGGATATTGACCAAAAAGATATCAAGTCATATTTAATAGTAGATAATCCAAAAGCGTTTATAAAAGTAGACAAAAAAACATGTTCATTCACCATAAAAGATGGCGAAGCATTTGCGACCAAATCAAATTTTAGTTTATTTGATCAAGCCGACTTAAACGGTTCGCCAATTGAAGGTGGTGATTCTGGAGGCCCAGTTTACGTATGTAGTGAAATTGTAGATAAGTGTTATTTAATTGCAATAAATAGAAGTCATTATAAAGGTGGCGACAATCTGATGAGATCCACTCAAACAACATTGATTAATCCATTTTATGATGAAATTATCAAATAATGTCTACGATATAGACATCGTGTTAATTTTGGGGGGTATTTAACTAGTTGTCCGGTAATGGGCAACTAGTTAATCAGTGTATTTCTCTTGAAGTTCAAGGTGTGTTATGAGAATCCACACTGCACAGATCCGCTTAGTTTTAGCTATAAAAAGTTATTATATTGGATTAATAGTTTTGGAATATGATTCCATATGCCTTTAGCATAGGATGCCATGATCAGTTCGCTACGGCTAATTACTTCAAAT
>JBPOJK010000032.1:0-19599 GCA_052033675.1 Pseudomonadota bacterium | reverse complement strand
CATGCTACTGAAGCTGAGGATGAGTTATTTCTTACCCATTATCTCAAAATTCCCAATAATTTGATTACCGTTGCAATTCAAGCGGTGCTTGGTTTGATTGGCTTGATATACTTTGCCCACGTGTTTATTGATGGAATTAGCGGTACCTCAAAATTGCTAGGTATTCCGGCATTCATTATTTCGGTAGTTTTGATTCCAATTGCTACCGAATTACCCGAAAAAGTAAATAGCATTTTATGGATCCGTAAGGGTAAAGATACGCTGGCATTTGGCAATATTACCGGAGCGATGGTGTTTCAGGGATTACTACTACCGGTACTGGGAATCGCGCTTACCTCATGGGAGTTACCATGGGATAAAGCGATTACCTGTATAATGACTTTCGTTGCGGTTGGCTGGATATTCAGTCATATCGGTAAGCACAAACATTTTGAAGTCTGGCATTTTGCGATCAACGGGGTACTGTATTTTCTTAGTTTGATATTAAGTATCGCGGTTTTTATCTAATGAAAGCACAATTTACCCGCACGGGTATCTTGCTGGGAGATGCAAATTTAACTAAGCTGGCAGGCAAACATGTCATGATTGCTGGAGTTGGCGGAGTTGGTGGCTATGCCGTCGAAGCGATGGTGCGCGCCGGTGTCGGTAAAATTACAATTATTGACAACGATGTCGTCGATATTACTAATATCAATCGCCAATTAATTAGTCATCTTGGCAATGTTGGCAATCCAAAAGTCGATGAATTTGCGGCGCGAATAAAACTAATCAACCCACAGGTGGAATTAATCACCCAAAATATTTTTATTGACAATGATAATCTTGCTGAATTGCTCTTCAAGCGTCCGGATTATGTAATTGATTGTATTGACACGGTTAATTCTAAATTGGCATTATTAATTTACTGTCTGCATAATAAAATTAAAATAGTTTCGAGTATGGGGGCAGGTAATCGAATCGATGTTAGCAAAGTTAAAATCGGCGATATTTCCAAAACCTCGGTTTGTGCTTTAGCGCGGAATATTCGCTTAAAATTGCGGTCGGCGGGGATCCATAAAGGCTTAAAAGTGGTCTATTCCGAAGAAACGCCATTTAATAAACCATTAACAGTTGCTGGTGGTGGACGACCGGTTAACGGTACTATCAGTTATCTGCCGGCATTATTTGGAATTATGCTTAGCGGTGTGGTTATAAAGGATTTAATTAATAATGACTGATTTATTCGATGTAATTATTATTGGTGCCGGACCATCCGGAAGCAGCTGTGCCTATAATATCAAACGTTATAATCCGGAGGTTAAAGTTTTATTGGTTGATAAAGCCGAATTTCCGCGCTACAAACCTTGTGGCGGAGGAGTATCACCGGAAGTCGCTAATTATTTTGACTTTGATTTGTCGCCAGCCATTGATTATAAGTGCCGACACGTCGAGATGGTTGCCAATGGCAAGCACTGGATTAGCGATCAATTTGAACTCTGGATGGTGCGCCGCGATAAATTTGATAATTTTTTATTGGAAAAAGCGCGGGAAAAAGGCGTCGAATTTATTGGTAGCTGCGAAGTAGTAAATATAGTTACCGGTTCGACTGAAGCATTATTAAAAACCAAAAAACATGGTGATCTTCATGCCAAATTAGTGATAATTGCCGAAGGTGGACTCGGTAAACTGGCTAAAAAAATGGGGTGCGCGCCAAAGAATAATATTTTAGCCGCTTTGGAATACGAGCATTATACCGATCAACTAGATGGTAAATTGTTTATTGATTTTGATTATAATTGCAATGGTTATGCGTGGAATTTTCCCAAATCCGATGGATTATCCTTGGGGATTGGTGGCTTTTTCAAAGGTCAAAATAAAGGTCCGGCGGGCTTGCCACAAAAATTACTAGAATATTCCCGGCAATTTGGTGTTGCTGAACTGGATAAATCCAATCTTCATGGACATCCAATTCAATTATATAAAGGTCGGCAGCAATTGGTAGCGGGAAATGTTTTACTGGTCGGCGAAATTGCCGGTTGCGTTGATCCGTTGACTGCTGAGGGCATTCGTCCGGCAATAAAAAGCGGTTATTTGGCGG
This sequence comes from Pseudomonadota bacterium, assembly GCA_052033675.1. GTDB lineage: Bacteria > Pseudomonadota > Gammaproteobacteria > Burkholderiales > UBA11063 > Aquella. The sequence goes on along the minus strand of JBPOJK010000032.1, from coordinate 17,522 downwards.
CAAAAGTAATTGCGGACAGCTTTAAGATGGGTAAACTTAAACTCAATAATTTGCGGCGCTATGATGTCGAATTTCATAATCAGATTGGGAAAGATTTCCAATTTGCACGGATCATGGCATATTTTCTTAATAAATATTTAGCAAAAATTTTGCCAATGATTAGTTCGCATCAAGCGGTAGCTGGGTTTATGAGCGTCTTTAGCGGTAAATCGACTTACCGCGAAAAAATTAATTTTCGGCGGATAGTAAAAATGATTTGGCAAACTATATTTTAATTTAATTAGGGGTGGGTAAATAATGTTTAATCCAAGCGTTAGTGATGTTCGAAATTTTTTCTTTAATACTTATGATAAAGGAATTGCCCATCAGGAATTGACCCAGCTCGAAAAAATTGCCTTTAGCGTGATTCTGGAACATCCTGAATATCACCCGGTACTTGCCAATCGTGAAAAAAATTTGCAGCGCGAATGGTATCCTGAAGATGGTGAAACCAATCCATTCTTACATTTAAGTATGCATGTGTCGATTTTGGAACAGTTATCAATAGATCAACCATCTGGAGTAAAAGGATTATTTGAAGAGTTATTGCTTGAATTTGGCGATGAACATGAAGCATTGCATCAAATGATTGATTGTTTGGCAGAAATGATTTGGCAATCGCAACATAGCAATATGCAACCCAATCCGGAAATTTATTTAAGCTGCCTACGCGGCAAATTAGCAAAGGAATAAACGACAGTGAATGAGAAGATAATTAACGGTAAATTAGCAGCGGATGAAATACTGAATAATATTAAACAGCAAATTGAAAAGCTCGGAGAAGATAAACGTAAAATTCCGGCGTTAGCCGTGGTCTTGGTTGGTGATGATCCGGCATCGCAGGTTTATGTGCGCAATAAAAAAGCCGCTTGTAGCAAAGTTGGAATTCAATCACTGGAATATAATTTACCAGCCGCTACTACTGAAAGCGAATTGTTAAATTTAGTACAGCAGTTAACTCAGGATAACGCTGTGGATGGTATCTTAGTACAACTGCCGTTACCACAACATTTGGATAGCAAAATAATTATTGATGCAATTAATCCTGCCAAAGATGTTGATGGTTTTTGCCGTTATAATATCGGCTCGCTGGCGATTAATCAGGCTAATTTATGCCCTTGTACTCCGCATGGGGTAATGTATTTGCTAGATGGGTTAAAAATTGATTATCATGGCAAACATGCCGTAATTCTGGGAACTTCTAATATAGTCGGGCGACCGATGGCATTGGAATTAATTAATCGTGGTGCTACCGTTACCATGTGTAACAGTAAAAGCCGCCCGTTGGAGCAGTATGTTTCTTCAGCCGATATTTTGATTGCGGCGATCGGCAAACCGCGATTTATTCCCGGTGCCTGGTTAAAACCGGGCGCAATTGCAATTGATGTTGGCATTAATCGGCTGGAAAATGGTAAACTCTGCGGTGATATTGATTTTGAAAGTGCATTGGAGCGTGTTAAGTTTATTACTCCGGTACCAGGTGGAGTAGGACCAATGACCATTGCAATGTTATTACAAAATACACTACAATGTTATACACAACACAATAACTAATATTACGCGCGCATCTATATTTGGGCGCTAAAGTCTTTATCGTACGTAGCAGCACATAATAAATAACTACAGTTACATAATAAACTTTAAGTCTATAATGTGCCGAGTATTTGAACGATAGAATTTAAATTAAGAACTAAAATAAAATTAATCGTAACATAACTTAATAAAAGAATAGAATAAATATGAAACAACTACCGCAACCGGCAGATATAATTGCCTTATTATTAAAATATAAAAGGTTATCAGTCCATGAACTGCAATATTATTTGGCAATCGGTAAGGGCGAAGAAGCTGATTTTAAGCGGGTTCTTAAAAAGATGGTTACCCAGAAAGAGATTAAAATTGAAGCGGATGATATTGTCAAACTACTAAAATCTGCTCGTCTATGTCATTATCAAGCCGGTAAGGATGGTAAGGGTGGAATAGCGATTGATGTTAAAAATAAAGACCAAATTGTCATTCCGGCTAATGGCGAAAATTACGCTCTTGATGGTGATGAAGTTGCAGTGATGAATGATGGGGTTGACAAACTAGGACGACCACAAGGAATTATTCGCGAAATTATCAAACGCAAAATTACCAATCTGGTCGGGCGAATTGAGCAATACAAAGACAAATATTATTTAGTAAGCGATAATCCGCATTTGGGTCATTATCCGGTGGTGATTGATGGCGTAAATCAAACGGTAGCATTTGACGAAATTTATAATTGCGTGGTTAGCAGTTATCCACATGCTGAGCAGTCATATTTTAAAGTAAAAATTGTAAATTCAATCGGCAAACTTGGTGATGATGAAGTTTTTGTTAATCGAGTTTTGATTGAAGCTAACGTGCCATTGGAATTTAGTCCGGAAACTGAAAAATACGTCAATCGCTTGCCGGATCAATTATTTGAAAATGAAATGGTCGGGCGTGAAGATTTGCGGGCATTGCCATTTGTAACCATTGATGGCGAAGATGCCCGGGATTTTGATGATGCCGTACATTGTGAAACTAATCCGGATGGTTCATTTACTTTATCAGTAGCAATTGCCGATGTTGCCCATTATGTTAAACATGGGTCGCATCTGGATGAGGATGCTTTTGGGCGCGGAACCTCAATCTATTTTCCGCGGCGGGTTGTACCTATGTTACCGGAAAAATTATCTAATGGACTATGTTCGTTAAACCCCAATGTTGATCGCTTGGTAATGGTTTGTCATATGGAAATCACTCCTGAGGGAATCATCAGCGAATATGGTGTTGATAACGCGATTATCCACTCTCACCATCGCCTGACTTATAATCGGGTACAGCGCTTTTTAGATAATGAAGAAGCCATTCCTGATGATATAACTAGCAACATCAAATCGCTTTATGCAGCATTTAAAGCCTTGCTAGCGGCACGGGTAAAACGCGGTGCAATTGATTTTGAAGGCAGCGAGCCATATTTTGAATTTGATGACGAGGGTAATATTGCTTCGCTGGTTCCGCGCGAACGGAAAGAAGCACATCGCTTGATTGAAGAGTGTATGTTAGCAGCTAATGTCTCGGTTGCAGATTTTCTCTTTAAAAATGGGCATGCTACCTTATATCGCAATCATGATCGCCCCAGCGAGAAAAAATTTAGTGCTCTGAAATCCTATCTGGATTCGATCGCGGTTGCATTTGATGTGACTCAGGAAACCGTCCGTCCGAAAGACTATCAGGCACTGGTGGAACGAATTAAAGACCGCCCGAATACGGCTATAATTCAGCAAACAATTTTGCGGTCAATGCAATTAGCCGAATATGCGCCAAAAAATATCGGGCATTTTGGTTTAGCCTATGAAAAATATCTGCACTTCACTTCGCCGATTCGCCGCTATCCGGATTTATTGGTGCATCGTGCTTGCAAAGCGGTGCTGAACGAAAAAACCTATGGTTATACCCATTCAATTGAAATGATGGGCGAACAGGTTTCATTTACCGAGCGGCGGGCTGATGAGCTGGAACGCAAGGTTGATTCCTACTATAAATGTAAATATGCCCAAATGCACGTTGGGAATGAATATTCCGGCATTGTTACGTCAGTGGTGAATTTTGGTTTATTTGTTACCATTCCGCAACTATTAATCGATGGTTTGGTACATGTGACCGAATTGGGCGGCGATTATTTCGTGTTTGACGAAAAACGTCATTCATTGATGGGGAAAAATAGCGGCTTTAAATATGTTGCCGGACAAGAGTTAATGGTAAGAATTGCCGCGGTAGATATGGATAAGCTCTTTATTGACCTGGAATTAACTGAAACTAATACCGAAGAGTAATATTATTAGGAAATAGTCAATGCCAAGGATGATTGGTGAGCGGGTAGTCTTAAGAGAGTGGCTTGAAAAAGATATTGAAGAATTATCGTGGGTAACCGATGCCGAAATAACCGATAAGTTAAGCGATAATTTTTTATTTCCGCCAACCCTTTTGCAGATAAAAAATCGCGTTGCTTCATTTTTGGATGGTAGTAATTCAGACAAAGAGTTTGTTATTGCCAGAAAAGTGGATAATAAATATTTAGGCCAAATAACCTTTATCCATCTTGATCAGAAAAACCAACTGGGTAAAATTGGAATTGTGATTGGTGACAAAAAAAATCATGGCAAAGGCTACGGCAAGGAAGCTATTGAATTATTGTTACAGTTTTCATTTCTACGTTTAAATTTGCATCGTGTCGAGTTGGATGTTATGGATTTTAATGATAATGCGATCGCATTATACCAAAAATGCGGTTTTAACATTGAAGGACGTCGTCGCGAATGTTATTTTATTAACGGAAATTTTCATGATAAAATTAGTATGGCAATTCTTAAAAGTGAATGGCTAAATAGATATCAATCCCAATAATCTCTATTTATAAACTTTGATGTGAAAGATTTATGGATGGTGGAAACGTCTAAATTTGAAAGAGCTAGAATATAAATGAGTTCAATATTACTACCACGAAATGCGCGTCAGTTTTTTATTCCCGGACCAACCGGAACTTTGGATACCTTGGAACTATTGCCTAAAGATAATCCACGGGGAGTGGCAATTATTTTTCATCCGGATCCCAAGGGTGGGGGAACCTATACCAATAAGATTGTCCAAAGCATTGCTAAAGTGATGAATAACAAAGGTTATATTAGTATTTGTCCCAATCTACGCGGAGTCGGAATGAGTGGTGGGGATCATGATTTTGGCAAGGGTGAAATTGATGACGGTTTTTATGTCTATGATTATGTCACGGCGAATTATCCAAATTTGCCGGTAGTTTTGGCGGGATTTTCATTTGGTACTGGCATTGCCTCACAGGTTGCCAACCAAAAACCCCATCAGAAATTAATTCTTGTTGGACCGGCAGTAACCCGTTACCAGGTCTTAGTGCCGGATAGCAGCAAAACTTTAGTTGTTCATGGTCAGGATGATGAAGTAATTTCGGTCGCGGATATTTACCTGTGGGCCAATGAGCGGGATATTCCGGTGAGTATATTTGCTAAAACCGGACATTTTTTTCATGGTAAATTGGTACAATTGCAAAATTATTTAGCTAATTGGATTAATCTATAATGCGGGTTTGCCATTTAACTTCAGTTCATCCGCGTAATGATATTCGGATCTTTGTCAAGGAATGTAAGGCGCTTGCTAAAGAACATCATGTAACCTTAATTGTTGCCGATTCGTTGGGTAATCAACAGGAAGCCGGAATCGCCATTTATGATGTCGGTAAAAGTACTGGTGGGCGTTGGCAACGAATTAGGGAAACCACAGCAAAAATCTATGCTAAAGTGTTGGAGCTGACACCGGATGTTATTCATTTTCATGATCCGGAATTAATGTCAGTGGGTAAAAAATTAGCGGTGGCGGGCTATAAAGTAATTTATGACGTCCATGAAGATGTACCCAAACAAGTGTTAAATAAAGAGTGGCTGCCGAAATTGCTACGCCCATTAATTTCACGGTTGGTAAAATTACATGAGCAACAAACTTCCGCCAAACTTAGTGGTATAATTTGTGCAACCGAGATAATTGCCGAGCGCTTTAAAGACTATAATCGCAACACAATTGCAATTCATAATTATCCGATTTTGGCCGAATTAGCCAATAATTCAGTAAGCTGGAATGAGCGGGATCTTGATTTATGCTATGTCGGCAGCATTTCACAAACGCGGGGAATTTTACCGTTAAGTGAATCATTAGTGCTTAGCGGCTGTCAATTAGAGCTAGCTGGTGCTTATAGTGATTCTGCGATTGAAGAGCAATTAAAAAGCTCATCGGGATTTAAACAAATTAATTATCATGGCGTAGTTGGTCGGGCGGAAATTGCTCAATTATTAGGGCAGGTTAAAGTTGGGATGGTGACATTGTTGCCAACGCCGAGCTATGTTGAATCGCTGCCGATTAAATTATTTGAGTATATGCTCTCGGGAATTCCGGTGGTTGCGTCGGATTTTGAATTATGGCGTCCGATTGTGATGGGAAATAATTGCGGGCTGATGGTTGATCCAAATGATCCGAAAGCCATTGCCAGTGCGTGTTTAGAATTAATTAATAACCCCAAACAGGCGGCACAAATGGGCGAAAATGGCTCTCAGGCGGTAATGAAACATTATGTGTGGGAACGGGAACAGTTAAAGCTTCTGGAGTTTTACCGGAATTTAGCCTGATTATTTGCTAGCCAATCTGGTAATTTTTGCAGTAAATTGGCAGATTTAAAACGGGTTCTAAGATATTTTAACTATTTAAACTGAATTTTTTAGGAGGCATTATTATGCATACCAAGACCTTATTAAACCATGAATTTACTACCGCTGAAATGATTAAAGTTTTAAAAGCCAGCAAAAATTATACCCCAGTATGTCGCCTGTTTACCCAACATATTTGCGATATGCTTGATGTGGTAATTTGTAAACTTGAATTATTGATTAAACATAATCGCGAATTTGATCAATTGGTTGCTGATGGATCAACCGAAGATAAATTGCAGAATCTGGAAGCATTATGCGAGCGTTCGCAAGAACTCTATCACGAAATTAAAGAGCTACCAATCATGGGTGAAGATTCTGAATTATTGACCGATTTGCTAACTTTGAGTAAAGCCGGCAGCCGCTACAGTGATTTACTGGAATTGCTTTATAAGCATAAAGAATTAATTACTCCACGGGTTAATCCATTTTTGGATATGACGCATTTGCATCTGCGCTAGGAAGTTGGAGAAAATTAAAAATGATTAAGAGACTACTACTTATTACGACCGTATTGGTGATGTTAGTGGCTTGCGCTCATTTGTTCTCCGGACAGCCATTACCAAGTGATAATGCCACAATCGGCGAAGGTACAACTGCAACCAGTTCGCATTAATTAATTAAGTCTTTCTAAAGCGCTGAGAATAGTTTTTCATATAAGGCTCGCGCCGGTTGTAAATATTGGTCATTATGATTGAGTTTGACTCAAAATTAGATGCAATAAAATTTATTGCTATAATTTTGTCTAAACACTTGCAGGATGCTGCTTCTTATGATATAGTAATGAACATTTTTTTCTGTGAATTTACGATTATAGGAGCAAGCTATGGCGGAATTACATTTTGACACTTTACAAGTTCATGCTGGTCAGGAACCAGATCCAACCACCGGTGCGCGCGCTGTACCAATTTATCAGACTACCGCCTATAGTTTTCGTAATAGCGAACATGCGGCTAATTTATTTGCGCTAAAAGAATTCGGTAATATCTACAGCCGAATAATGAATCCAACTTGTGATGTTTTTGAAAAACGGATGGCTGCTCTAGAGGGCGGTGTTGCTGCGCTGGCGGTATCATCAGGTTCGGCAGCAATTACCTATGCAATTATGAATATTGCCGGTAGCGGTGATGAAATCGTTGCCGCCAGTAGTCTGTATGGTGGAACCTATAATCTATTTGCCAACACTCTGCCAAAATATGGAATCAAAACCCAGTTTGTCGATAGTAACAATCCCGAAAATTTTGCTGCGGCAATTAATGTCAAAACCAAGGCGGTGTTTATTGAAACTATCGGTAATCCCAGTGCTAATATCATTGATATTGAAGCCGTGGCTAAAATTGCCGCTAAACATAATATTCCCCTGATTGTTGATAATACTTTTGCCTCGCCGTATTTATGCCAACCGTTAAAACATGGGGCAAATATCGTGGTTCATTCGGCAACTAAATTTATCGGCGGTCATGGAACTACCTTAGGTGGTGTTATCGTTGATGGCGGTAATTTTGATTGGGCGAGTAGCGGTAAATTTCCAGATTTTACTACACCGGATAAGAGCTATAATGGACTCGTTTACAGCGAAGCCTTTGGTAATTTGGCATTTATTTTAAAAGCACGGGTGCAGTTGTTGCGTGATACTGGCGCCTGCCTAAGCCCGTTCAATGCTTTCCTGCTATTACAGGGCTTAGAGACCTTATCCTTACGGGTTGAACGTCATGTAGCGAATGCTGAGAAAATTGCCGACTATTTGCTAAATCATCCGGCGGTAACCTGGGTTAACTATCCGGGGTTGGTCAATAATCCGTATCATGAGTTGGCTAAAAAATATCTGCCATTGGGTGCGGGATCAATTTTTACTTTTGGTATCAAAGGCGGCGCTAAAGCAGCAGAGAAATTTGTCGGCAAACTAAAAATATTCTCTCATTTAGCCAATGTCGCTGATGCTAAATCATTGATAATTCATCCGGCTAGTACCACTCATGCTCAACTAAATGAACAGCAGCAATTAAGTGCCGGTGTGAATCCGGAATTACTGCGTCTCTCAATCGGAATTGAAGATGTGCGGGATTTGATTGCCGATTTGGAACAGGCGTTTAACTAAGCTCTGAAATAAGCATAGGACAGAGCAACTAAAATATACACACATTATATAACAGGAACATACATGGCGCGTTATAGTTTTAATGAACGGGATAATTGTGGTGTCGGGGTAATTGTCAATAAATACGGTGTTCCCCAACATGATATATTAATCAAAGGGATTGCCGCGTTAATCAAGCTCTCACATCGCGGCGCAATTCAATCCGATGGCCGTACCGGCGATGGTTGCGGCGTGGCAACACAGATTCCGGATGATTACTTCCGGATGGTGATTGCTGATGAAGATGAATTTACCTTATCCGCTCAATACGGGGTTGGTAATATTTTCTTTTCGCTGGCGGAAATCAGTATTGCCAAGCAAAAAGAAATCATTCAGGAAGAGGCGGATAAACTAGGGCTAAAAGAATTATTTTTCCGAAAAGTTCCGATTAATGTTTCGGTTTTGGGACGGATTGCCAAAAACAGCCTCCCGCATATTGAACAATTATTCGTTAATTCGACCAGCGATTTTAGTGCCAATGAGTTTGAATTGTTACTGTATGTTTTGCGTAAGAATATTGAATTCCGGTTACGGGATTTAGCTGATTTCTTTATTTGTAGCCTATCAACCCGGACAATTATTTATAAGGCACTGTGCTTACCGCGGATTTTAAAAGAGTTTTATCTCGATTTAGCCAATCCGGACTATAAAACCGCAGTATGTGTATTCCACCAGCGCTTTTCAACCAATACCAAACCCAGTTGGCGTTTGGCGCAGCCGTTTCGTTATGTTGCGCATAATGGTGAAATTAATACCGTTTCCGCCAATCGCTCATGGGCAAAATCGCGGGGATTTAGCTTGCTACCGGAAAAAATCCGCCAGTTAATTCATCCCGATGCATTATTGGTGAGTGATTCCGGCTCTGATTCATTTAGCTTGGATAATATGCTGGAAATGCTCTTGATTGCCGGAGTCGATTTTAAACAGGCGCTGCGAACGCTGGTGCCGCCATATTGGCATAATAATCATAAATTAGAAAAACCCCTGCAGGAATGGTATGAAACTATCGGTATTGGCTATGAACCATGGGATGGTCCGGCAGGGTTGGTTTTTTCCAATGGTAAGCAGATACTCTGTTCTTTGGATCGCAACGGTCTTCGTCCATTACGTTATTCGATTACTCAGGATGGCACGGTAATTGTCGCATCGGAAACTGGAATTCTCGATTATCCCGATGAAGATTTTATAGTAAAAAATCGCTTGGGTGCCGGTGAAATGGTGTTGATTGATACCGAGGCGAAAATGGTCTTGTTTGATCGCGCAATCTATCGCCAGTTTGATTTGGCATTGAGCAAATTGAATAACTATCAAAATCTTACCGCGGAGCATAATTCACAACTAGAGCGCCAGTTACCGCAAAAAAGTACCATTTACCGCAAATTATTTCAGGTAAGTAACGAGGAGCTCGAAAGCGTAATCAGAGTGATGGCGCTTGATGGTGGAGAAGCTACTATGTCGATGGGTGATGATGCGGCAATTGCGGTGTTGTCATCAGTTATTCGTCCATTGAGTGATTATTTCCGGCAGAATTTTGCGCAGGTGACCAATCCGGCGATTGATTCATTGCGCGAGAAATATGTGATGGCTCTGGATACCTACATCGGCGATAAGCCGGATCAGTACAGAAATACGCCGCTTAATGGTTATAAATTGGCATCGCCAATTTTAACACCGGAATTATTTACCCAAATAAGCGCTGAGCCAGCGGAGTGGAAAAAAATTATCCGTTTGGAGCTAAGTTATGATCCACAGCAAGAGTCACTGCAACACGCGGTGATTCGCTTGCGTGAAAGTGCTGCCACGGCGGTAACTGAGGGTTATAATCTGTTAATTTTAAGCGACCGGAATATTTCACCACAGCAGCATCCCTTGCCGGCAGTAATGGTGGTTGGTGCGATTCATAATCAATTGGTCGAACAATCATTACGGCTAAAATGTGATCTGGTAGTTGAAACTGCTACTGCCCGTGATCCGCATCATATGTGTGTGTTATTGGGATTTGGCGCCAGTGCAATTTACCCATATTTAAGCTATGCACTGTTAACCGAATTATCCCAGGCGCAGGGAGTCACGCTTAACGTCGAACAATTGGAGAAAAATTACACTGCCGCGATCAATAAAGGTATTTTAAAAATCATGTCCAAGATGGGAATTGCCACGGTTGCATCTTATCGCGGATCGCAGTTGTTTGAAGCGTTGGGACTGGCGGATGAGGTCTGTGAATTATGTTTCACGCTGGCACCAAGCCGGATTCAGGGTAAAAATTTTGCCGATTTTGCCAAGCAAATTGCGCTGTTGCACAGTGAGGCATGGAACCCGCAAAAATCGGTGGCTGAGGGTGGCTGTATCAAATATTCTTATCATGGTGAATATCATGCGTTTAATCCGGATGTGGTTACCAGCTTGCAAAAATATGTACGCAGCGGTAAGGTCGAGGATTATCAAACCTATTCTAAATTGGTAAATAATCGTCCGGTGACTTGTTTGCGGGATTTATTGCAAATTAAACCGCTTAAAGAGACCATTAGCGAAAATGATTTGGCGCGCGTCGATGATATTTCTGAAATTTGCCGCCGGTTTGATTCGGCAGCGATGTCAATCGGTGCTTTAAGTGCCGAAGCGCATAATGCGCTGGCACTGGCGATGAATAGCATTGGCGGACGCTCTAATTCCGGTGAGGGTGGTGAAGATCCGCTGCGCTATAAAACCGAGCGCAATTCTAAAATTAAACAGGTGGCCTCCGGGCGATTTGGGGTTACCCCGGCGTATTTGATGAGTGCCGAAATTATTCAGATTAAAATTGCCCAAGGCGCGAAACCGGGTGAGGGTGGACAATTACCGGGCGATAAGGTTAGTGTTGAAATTGCGCGGTTGCGGCATGCGACACCGTCAGTTCCGCTGATTTCGCCGCCACCGCATCATGATATTTATTCGATTGAAGATTTGGCACAGTTGATTTTTGATTTAAAACAATTGAATCCCGGCGCGCAGATTTCGGTTAAATTGGTTTCGGAACCGGGAATTGGCGTGATTGCCTGTGGTGTTGCCAAGGCCCAAGCCGATTTAATTACCATTTCCGGTTACGATGGTGGAACCGGTGCCGCACCGGTAACTTCGGTGAAAAATGTCGGCAGTCCGTGGGAATTGGGCTTGGCGGAAACCCATGCCTTATTGGTTGAAAATAATCTACGCCATAAAATCCGCTTGCAGGTTGATGGCGGCTTGAAAACCGGTTTGGATGTAGTCAAAGCAGCAATTCTGGGTGCCGAAACTTTTGGTTTTGGAACTGCACCGATGGTGGCGCTGGGTTGTAAATATTTACGGATTTGTCATCTAAATAATTGCGCAACCGGGATTGCTACCCAAAACGAAGTTCTCCGGCAGGGGCATTTTAAAGGCTTGCCGGAAATGGTGGTTAATTTCTTTACCGGCATTGCCCGCGAAGTTCAGGAACTAATGGCTAAACTCGGCGTTAGTGAGCTAGTCGAATTAATCGGGCGCACCGATTTGCTGCAGATGGTAGAGAGTATTGAAAATACTAAAATTGATTTAAGCGAAATGCTGAGACTCTCTGGCGTTACTTCCAACTATCCGCGCTACTATACCGAAGCTAATGTTAATCACGATCGTGGAGTGTTAAATCAACGGATTTATGCCGATTGTATGGAAGCAGTTTATAATCTCGATGAGCTGGAAAAGAATTACAGTATTTATAATACCGATCGTTCGGTTGGTGCTACGCTTGCCGGCGAAATTGCCAAGAATTATGGCAATAATGGATTGGAAAAACCCTTGAAATTAATTTTTGATGGCGTTGCCGGACAATCGTTTGGCGTGTGGGCAACCCGGGGGATGGAGTTATATTTGCATGGTGAAGCTAATGATTATGTTGGTAAAGGCTTAGCGGGCGGAAAATTGGTCATCAAGCAAAATAACCGCAATTTAAGCGGGAATGTTACCGTTATGGGCAATACCTGTTTATTTGGTGCGACCAGTGGGTTTCTCTTTGCCAATGGTTCGGCCGGTGATCGTTTTGCCGCACGAAATTCCGGCGTGACTGCGGTGATTGAAGGTGTTGCCAGCAATGGGTGCGAATATATGACCGGTGGTGTTGTTACTATTTTAGGTGATATTGATGCTAATTTCGGTGCGGGTATGACTGGTGGCGTTTGCTATGTCTGGTCGAAAAAAGGTAAAATTAATGAAAACCTCAATCATGATTCGGTGGAGGCGTTAGCACTAGAGACGGTCGGTGATACTTATCAACTTCATCATGATTATCTGTATAAGCTAATTCAAACTCATCATCGGGAAACTCATTCGGCAAAAGCGGCTCAGTTTTTAGCGGATTTTGAGAATAATATTCTTGAATTGGTAATGGTAAAACCCAAAGCCATGTCTTTTGAACAACTGGTTAATTTTTTGCAACATCCGGAGGTATAATCAATGACCAAAAAATCTCTACCGACGCCGAAAAAAAATGTAAATCAGTTTATTGCTACCAAACGTCAAGAAGCAGCCAAAATTGATATCAGTCAACGGCGCGGAAAATTTATCGAAATTTATCAGCAAATGGATGAACCGACACTCAAACTTCAAGCCGAGCGTTGTTTGGAGTGCGGTGTTGCCTATTGTCAATGGAAATGTCCGGTACATAATTATATTCCTGACTGGCTTAAATTAGCCTATGAGGGACGAATTGATGAGGCAGTGAAATTGTCGCATCAGACCAATAGTTTGCCGGAAATTTGTGGGCGGGTTTGTCCACAAGATCGCCTGTGCGAGGGCAGTTGCACTCTTAATGATGGTTTTGGCGCCGTAACCATCGGTAATGTTGAAAAATATATTACCGATATTGCGTTTGCCAATGGCTGGCAGTTTGAATATCCGTCATTAGCTGAGAATGCACGGAAAATCGCCGTAGTCGGCAGTGGTCCGGCAGGAATTGCCTGTGCCGATGTTTTACGTCGTTTAGGCTATAAAGTAACGGTGTTTGAACGGCAGGCTCAGATCGGTGGTTTATTGACTTATGGTATTCCCGGTTTTAAATTGGAAAAAGATTTAATCTTGCGCCGTCACCAATTATTGGCTTCAGCTGGAATTGAATTTAAGCTAAATACCGAAATCGGTCGTGATATTACACTTGAACAATTAAGCCGCGACTATGCGGCAGTCTTTATCGGAGTCGGCACTTATCAGGCGGTAACCGACAGTGTGGTCAATCAACCTGAATTAGCCAATGTGATTTTAGCGCTGGATTTTCTTGAATCAATCAATAAACAGGTAGTCAATGCCAGTCCGGTAACTTCGGATTGGGATGTTGCCGGTAAAAAAATTGTAGTTCTAGGTGGTGGTGATACCACGATGGATTGCATCCGCAGTAGTATTCGTTTGGGCGCCAGCGAAGCCGTTGGTGTTTATCGGGGATGTGAAGATCGCTTGCCGGGCTCACGACGTGAATTTATCAACGTGACCGAAGAGGGGGGCAGATTTATTTTTAATGCTCAAGCAGTGGCGGTGATTCACGAAAATGGCGTGGTTAAAAAAATTCGTTTTATTCGAACCGAAGAACACTATAATGATAATGTCTGTGCATTAAAACCGTTAGCCGGTTCTGAGTTTGAAGTCGAGTGTGATTTAGTCATAACCGCCTTTGGTTTCCGCGCTGAAGAATTGCCGTGGTTAAATCAATTATCTCGCGATTCTGTCGGACGAATTAAGGTTGGCGGTAGCATGACACAACAAACCTCTGCAGCAAATGTTTTTGCTGGTGGTGATATTGTCCGCGGTGCCAGCTTGGTGGTTCATGCAATTGCCGATGGAATGCAGGCGGCACGTGAAATCCAGGCGTATTTGGAGTCGCATCATGCCGGTTAAAATTCCCAATAATTTACCGGCCAGTGAAACGTTAAGCCACGAAAATATCTTTATTATGAATGAAGAGCGGGCGGCGCAACAGGATATTCGTCCATTAAAAATTGTAATTCTTAATTTAATGCCGAATAAAATTGTTACCGAAACGCAAATTTTGCGTTTGCTAAGTAATAGCCCGCTTCAGGTTGAAATTATATTATTGCATACCGTGAGCCATGAAGCCAAAAATACCAGCAGCGCTCATTTAGATGAGTTTTATTGTGATTTTGCCGAGATTAAAGATCAGCATTTTGATGGCTTAATTATTACTGGTGCACCAGTGGAAAATCTTGAATTTGGCGACGTTGAATATTGGGACGAATTAGCAGCCATAATGGAGTGGAGTAAGCATAATGTTTATTCAACTCTGCATATTTGCTGGGGCGCTCAGGCTGGTCTATACTATCATTATGGAGTGCCAAAATACCCATTAGCGCATAAAATGTTTGGGGTTTTTGAACATACGCTTAACCAACTCAACTGTAAGCTATTACGCGGTTTTGATGATAGTTTTTGGGTGCCGCATTCACGACATACCGAGACACGACGTGAAGATGTTATAAATCATCCGGAATTGGTTGTATTATCTGAATCTTCCGAATCCGGTCTGTATTTGGTTGCAACCGCAGATTTTCGTCAGGTCTTTGTCAGTGGGCATTCCGAATACGATACTTTAACCTTGGAGCAAGAATATTTGCGCGATGTCGAGCGTGGCATGAGGATAGACGTACCACAAAATTATTACCCACAAAATAATCCGCAATTGCGTCCAAAATCGAGCTGGCGCAGTCATGCTAATTTGTTGTTTAGCAATTGGCTGAATTATTGTGTTTATCAGGAAACTCCGTTTAGTCTAGCTGAATTGAGTGAGGCTTGAATGGGTTTTATTTAATTTAGAAAGTTTGACGATGGTTAAAGACATAAATTGCATCACTTGCTATATATATGTATTAGAAACATTAGCAGATTGGGAAATCGGGTTTATTTCTGCTGAATTAAATAGTGGAAGATTTTTAGATAAAAATAAAAGAAAAATAGCAGTAATAAAAATTGGAAATTCATTAACACCAATTAAAACGATGGGTGGAATTGTTATCACTCCAGATGAAGATATCTCAAATATTCAATTCAAAGAAGGAGATTTACTTATTTTACCAGGCAGTGATACATGGATGGAAGAGAAAAATCAAAAAATATTAAATATCGCGTCAGAGGTTATTAATAACAAAGTAATTATTGCGGCTATTTGTGGAGCAACAATCGGATTAGCTCAAAATGGATTATTGAATAATCGAAGACATACAAGTAATGATAAATATTTTTTACAGATGGCTTGCCCTGAATATTCTGGGGGTGATTATTATATTAATAAGTCTGTGGTTGTTGATGATAATTTAATAACAGCCTCAGGACTTGCTCCATTGGAATTTGCTTATAATGTTTTTAAAACGATAAACATAATGAAAGAAAACACATTAGAGGCATGGTATAACTTATTTGAAACAAAAGACGCCAAATACTTTTTTGAGTTAATGGAATCAATCAAGTCAAATTAATGCTTATTTTTACTTAATAGATATTGGAATTAGTAAGCTAATATTGTGGTATATCTAAATTTTGAATGATTTCAGTTGTACACACGGGGTATTTAATTGTGCACGATTTATTGGGTTAAGCTGTATTGTGAAAAAATTTGAACGGATTTATGAAGAATTAAAGCAAAGAATTACAACTGGACTTTGGCAAAAAGGTTGTAAAATTCCTTCTGAAAATCAACTGTGCAATGAGTTTATGTGTAGCCGTGGAACATTGCGTAAAGCATTGGAGATACTGGCAGACGATGGTCTAATCAATGCTCAACATGGAAAAGGAGTTTTTGTTTTAGATCATGAACAAATTACCTTTTCATTTGGCTCGCTGGTTAGTTTTGCCGAAGCTAATCAGGAGAGTGATAATCGCTTTAGCACGAGCGTAGTTAGTTTTGAAAATTGTACTTGTTCAGATGAGTTGGCGACACTATCCACTTTTCCTAGTCAAACTAATTTATCGCAAATTGTTCGGGTACGCAAGCTGGCTGGTGAACGGGTGATTGTTGATATAAACTATTTTGATTTGCAGACTGTCAGTGGCTTAAATAGCGAAGTAGCAGCAAGATCAATTTATAATCATATTGAGCAAACTCTAGGTTTGAAGATTGGTTTTGCCCGACGGACGATTGAAGTTGCACCAATAACAGAACTTGATACAAACAATCTGGATCTAAGAAATTATTCATTGGTAGCAGTGGTCAAAAATTGGGTTTATTTGCATGATGGTCGTTTATTTGAATATACCGAATCTCACCATCGCCCTGATCGGTTTATCTTTAATGAGTTTGTTCGTCGCAGATAGGGTCTTATCAATAAACATCTGTTTAATTGCTTACTACATGAGAAATACTCAAGCATAAACTGTCTCGAGTATGTACTAGATTTGCTAAGTTTTTACAAAGATTTGGTGTTCGGCTAAAATTTTTAGTTTTTGAATTAAAAAGTAGTCAACGTATTTTGGATTTAGTCTTGCATCAAATTGAGGCTGTCTATGCGACGTAATTTAGCAATGCGGAGAGTGTTTTGATTTTTAATCTATTCGTGCCAAGGCGAGTAACGTCGCGGCTTTAGTTGTTTGCAATGAATTTGGACATCATTTTGGCAAATTAATCTATTCGGTTTTGCTGGCTTTTGATCCTGAAGTCATCTTGTTGGGTGGTTCAATTGCCGGTGCCTATGAATTATTTGTACAGCTACTGCGGATATTCAGATTTTGGGAGCGGCGGCACTGTATTTTGACAATGTCGTGGAATAGGCTGTCGTGAATGTAATGGTAATAAGTAACTGCCGATTTTAAACACTACAGTTAGCGGATACCGCAAGATGCAAAAAATGGCTATAAGTTTGTAGGGAAATATTAGAAATAAATAGAGATGTTTAAGAATTTATGGGTATTAAAGTTAAATTCCTATCGAATTTGTGAGTTTTACTTTTAAACATTGCTGTAAATTAGTGAGTTAGGTGGTGGAGATGGGGGGAATTGAACCCCCGTCCGAAAGTCCTCTGCAACGAGTCCTACATACTTAGTTAAGTCTTTTGAGTTTCGCTCAT
>JBPOJK010000149.1:0-8822 GCA_052033675.1 Pseudomonadota bacterium | reverse complement strand
ACGCTGGCAAGTTAAGTGAAGTACGGACGGTGGTTGTGCCGGAGGTTCTTGATAATCATAACACCGTAGAGCAAGTTAGTCGGATTATTGCCGCAATCAATCCACAAATTCGCTATAAATTGATTCGCTATCGTGAGCATGGTGTGCGCCGGGAGTTGATTAGCAGCTATACTCCGAATGATGATTATATGGCGGAATTAAGTAATCTGGCCTGTCAGAATGGTTGTCTGGAGGTATTGGTCGTTTAATTAAATTGGTAACTTGATTCTATAACATTGCGATATGTGTGGTAGCCAATAAAATAACTATAACTACAAATAAGGGTAACGGTCTAATTTTAAATTAACTTGCAAAAGGAGAGCGCATGAAAGTTAACAAATATTTGCTGGAGTTTATTTTATTTGGCAGTTACATGTTTTTTGCCATGTCATGGGTGGGTGCCGCCGGATTCATGAAAGAAATCATGCAGGTGGCGGGCATGACATCACTAACTCAAGCCAGTTTTCTCAGTACTGCGCTAACTTTTGCTAAAATTATTGGAACTTTTATTGCGGCGTGGACGATTGTAAAATTTGGTATCCGTAATGCTTTTACTGTCGCTGCCGCTTTAATGTGTTTGAGTATCGTTACACCACTAGCCTCCAATTTTGAAATTCTTTTGGTTTCCCGGTTTTTAATGGGCTTGGGTGGCGCACTAATTATCGTTTACTTTAATCCAATTGTCTATCAGTATTTTGAACCGCAGGAGCGAGCCGTTATTAATGGTTTGAATGCAATTGCGTTCAACGTCGGTGCGGCAATCATGATGTTTAGCAGTCAGAGGATGGTTGCTCTTTTTGGCGGTTGGCAGCAAACCTTAATTGCGATTTCAATTGCCAGCGTAGTAATGTTGGTGTTATGGATTATTTTTGGACGGATAAAACTTGTCGAATCTTCGGCTAGCACCGCGAATGCTGAGCAATATACCTTATTAGATGGACTCAAGGATAAATTTAATTGGGTTTTTGCTTTGACTTATTCGGGGTTGTTGGCATTTTATATTGTGTTATTCACCTTTTATCCCAAAGCTGGTATTTCTGAAAGTAAACAGGTGATTTTATTTGGAATAATTGGTGCAATTGTCGGGATCATATACTCGCGCAGAACTACCCGCCGGATTGGCGTCTTACGTCTATCGGGTGCGATCCAATTATTGGCTGCCTTTGGATTGAGCTTTGCGGCTAGTCCGCTGGTGGTATCCATCAGTGCTGCAATTTTGGGCTTTTTCATGTTTTTACCAATGCCGGCTTTAGTAACCTACGGACAGGAACGCGTCGGAATGACGGCACAGAAAGTTTCGGTTACATTCAGTTTATTCTGGTCAATCAGCTATGCGGTAGCAACGATTGTCCCAACGATTTTTGCTAAGATTGTCGATAGCAATAATGGTGACTATCGCACGGCATTTGGATTTATCTGCTGTGTTTCGGCAAGCTTTTTGCTGGGATCATTGTTCTTAAAAGAACATCAAAAATAACTGCATATAATAGGGAGGACATGATGGCATTAGTACCCGCAATACAAGAATTTTTGCAAATTGTTGAACAAAGCAAACAACGACTATTGGCGCAAAAATTTAAAATGAACCAAAGTAATACCCGCGAAGCATTGGCAAATATGACCCGCAGTTATGTAACTGACTATCCGACTGATTTGCGAATAATTGATGATAGTATCAATAATGATGACTATCCGGTGCCGATTCGGATTTATATTCCGGCTGGCTTTGGTGATGAACAGTTTAAAGTTGGACTGTTTATTCATGGTGGCGGGCATATGTGCGGTAGTATCACGGTTTATGATGGGATCGTTCGCCATTTGGCACAAACTAGCAATACTGTAATCGTAGCAGTTGATTACCGCTTGGCACCGGAGTTTGCTTATCCCATAGGGCTAAATGATTGTGCTACGGTAATGGTTAATTTATTTCCGGTGCTGGATGAGTGGCAAATTAATTATTGTTCCCGTGAACTAATTTTGATTGGAGATAGTGGTGGTGGTGCTTTATGCGCAACTTTAACGCTGGATCGTGAATTGGTTCGTCGTGCCAATATTGTCACCCAAATATTAATTTATCCATCATTGGATTATACCCTTACTTCAACGGGAATTGCCGAGTTTGGCGAAGGTTATTTACTCGAAAAGACTAAAATTAGCTGGTATTTTGATAATTACTTTCAGCATGGCGAAGATCGAAAAGCTTTGTCGCCGGTTTATGGTAAATTTTATCCGCAAATGCCAAGAACTTTGGTGATTACCGCACAATATGATCCGTTGCATTCAGAGGGTGAAAGTTACTATGATAAGCTTTGTGCCGCTGGAGTTGAAGCCAAATTGAGTAAAATTTCCGGTGTAATTCATGCCTTTTTAATGCTGGAAAATTTATGCCCTCAGGAATGCCAAGAAAGCTACCGACAGATTGCTGAATTTATCCATTCTGTGAATCCTAAATAATAATTGCAGTACCACTAAGATGTTAATTAGTTGTGGGAGTCGTTAAATCACACACTAATTTATTGAGCGTTATCAAAAATAATCACAATTACTTACTGTGTGTTTGGAGATGTGATAACCTCTATTGGTGAATGTAAGCGTTGTTTAACTCCTGCCATGCGCTGATATCTTGCGGTTCCACCCAATTATAGCCAATTTTCTCCCAATTCGGATCAGCCGGATTCAAGCCCAGATATTCAATATAGCCACTCTCGCAAATGAAAAATTGCTGCTTGTAAGGTAACAAATAACCGCCGGATGCGGTTAAGATATCTTTGGCCTCTGAATAATTGCTAAACCATTGATTGAAAAATCCACCCCGTGGCGTGAATGTGGTCAATTGGGTCTGCTCAAAATAAAATTTACAATTTGCCCAGCTAGCAAAACCATATTGATCGGCAATACAAGCGAGACAATGTTTGAGCTGAATTTTATCCGTGGTTAGAGTTAAGCCAATACGATTTAAATAATTGTCTATTTTCGCCACTGCCATAGTTTTTAGCTCAGAGTCAGTTGAGTAGAGATTTTTTAACAAAATTTGTGCCTGAATTTTGGCTTCAGATAAAGATATAATGTGTGATGAATTACTCATGAAAAACTCCTATATGTTATTTGCCTTGACCCATAATTGGCAGATATAAAAGTATGAATAATACTCAAATGATGTGAATTGGGTGAGGTCCTCTTTTATGGGTACAGGCATCCCAATCCGCCTGCTAGGACAGGATTATAACATGAGCGCTGGATAGACTGTAAAATAGCTCTGTATATTAAGCAGTTGTAGCATAAATACTAATGTTTTGATTGTGGTTAATATCATAAAATACGATGCCATTTTTAGATGGCTAATTGTTCCTGCATCATACTAAAATCGTGCATATCATGTAGAAATACTTTGCAATATTGGTTTATTTCACTTTACCTACCTGACTCAAATCTGCCGCAATTAGATTTAGATTAACAGTTCTGGCAATAATTAATCCAGCCATGATACCCACTATATTTATTTGATTATTTTTATGTAGTTCAAAGTTCTCAGTTATAATATCGTTTAGTTGCTCAACAAGTGCTTGCTTATTCCAGATAGAATCCGATTCGTCGAAAAAATCCATCTTCTACAGGCTTTTTGAGCGACCTTCACATAAAACTTTAAGTTCTGCCTAAGCTAGCTCAATTCTAACTATTCTTAAAATCTATCATTTAGCAAGGTTTGATTACTATGAGAGGACTGATATTATGAAAAAAATTTATTTTGTACTGACCTTATTACCGGTTATTACATATGCTTTTGGGAATGATGTTGTTGATGATCGTTATGATGATCCGCGGACTACTCGCCATCATCATGATGAGGTTGTCGATAAATCTACCAAATCGACAACGGTTTCTAATGGTAGCATAAATGCCACACAAAATAGTACAATTACCAATAAAAAAACCGGTAATTCCTATACCGTAAATAGCAATAGCTCACTGAATAAAAATGCTAAAAATCAAACTACTACGGTCACTGATTCTAAGAATGGTAAATCATATACGCTTAATTCAACGAGTCAAAATAATGGCACTAGCAATGGTAGCATCACCAATAATCAGAATGGTCAGACCCGCAGTTTTAGCAATAATAGTCAAACTAATTCAGAAAATAATCCAACGATTAATGTTAATGAAAATAATAGTGGCGAATATATAGTTCCAATAGTTGCTGGAGTTGGTGCCGGTGCCGCGGTGGTTACGGCAGCTAGTTCTAATAGTAGTAATAATAGCAATGCTCAACCAGCCGAAAGTTCTGTCACTGGTGCAGCAATCAACTAGGATTGTACTTTGAGTTTATTAGAAATAAAAACAGCCGCAAGAATAAGCGGCTATTTTTATGATATGTAAATGATGTAAATTAACGACAGCCGGTAACCACAGCTTTAGGGTCATTACTATTAAAATTACAGCGCACCAGATCTGGATAAGAGGTACTATAAAATTCAACCTGATAGGTATTTGGATATTTATTGTCATGATTACTCATAAACTGGCGGTGTAATAGACAATTATCCTGAATTTCTTGTAAAGTGGTAGAAGCATAAATTTGCAATTTTCCACACTTGAGATTGTTCATATCCAAATCGCTGGCAAATGTTAGTGCTGGTAATAATAAAAGACTAAGTAAAATTTTCCGCATGATAATCCTTTCAGAACAACAAATAATGGCGAATTAACGGCAGCCGTTTAATGGTGCAGTTGGTTCATTACGTGGGAAATCGCAGATAACTGTTTCATTAGTTGCTGAATTTACAAACTTAACCTGATATAATCCGAGCATTCGACCAGAAGTTACCAAACTCTGTTTTTCAACTTTGCAGTTGTCTTGTACTTCTTTTAATGTGGTATTTGAGTATATTTTCATATTACCGCAAGATAATGTACTCATGCCCAGCGCCTCGGCAAAAGAAAACCCGCAGATAACCATTAAAGGAATAAGTAATTTACGCATCGAGATCTCCTACAAATAAAGATTATGTTTCTAAATCTAAGGATCCATCCTTATGGCTATATTATAAACTATTCTAATTAAAATAGTTGTCTACGTTTGTGGACAACTGTCGCTGAAATAAATTTAAAGATCTAGAATTAATAGATTAATTTCAATAGCTTGTCCCTCACTTAACTGATTGGCCGCACGAATGGCTTTTTTTAGAGGCAGCAAATAAGAACCGGTTTTGCTATCGGGGAAAATTGAGGTATTCCAGCTCGAATTAGCAATAGTTACGCTGACCCGCAGTGAACCAAATCCCCGTCGTACTAAAAGATGTAATGAGCTTAACGCTTTTATCTCATCGGCAATTTCAACAGGCAGGGTGATGAAATACCAGGCATTATCGCCATGATATTTCCAGATGGTTGCATTAAATGTATAACTACGCATGTTGGACACCCATCATTATTTTTTATTTAAAACATTAGCCAGATATTTACCGGTATAACCTTTGGTTTGTTTGGCAATTTGTTCCGGGGTTCCGGTGGCAATAATTTTACCGCCGCCTTCGCCGCCCTCCGGTCCTAAATCGACAATCCAGTCGGCGGTTTTTATGACATCGAGATTATGTTCGATTACCACCACCGTGTTGCCGTGATCGGCGAATTTGTGCAATACCTTCAATAATAAATCAATATCATGGAAATGTAAGCCGGTGGTCGGTTCATCTAAGATGTATAAAGTTCGCCCGGTATCGCGTTTGGATAATTCCAGCGCCAGTTTTACCCGTTGGGCTTCACCACCGGAAAGCGTTGTTGCCGATTGTCCAAGACGGATATAACCCAAGCCCACATCCATTAAGGTATGCAATTTGCGGGCAATAACCGGAATTGCACTGAAAAATTCGAGCGCATCTTCGACGGTCATTTCCAGTACTTGATGAATGTTTTTGCCTTTATATTGAATTTCCAGCGTTTCGCGGTTGTAGCGTTGTCCTTTGCAGGTGTCGCATAACACATAAATATCCGGTAAAAAGTGCATTTCAACTTTAATTAAGCCATCGCCTTGACAGGTTTCGCAGCGCCCACCTTTGACGTTGAATGAAAAGCGTCCCGGTCCATAACCGCGTTCACGCGCTAAATTAACTTGGGTAAATAGTTCGCGAATTGGGGTAAATAAACCGGTATAAGTCGCTGGATTAGAGCGTGGGGTTCGTCCAATCGGACTTTGGTCAACATTGATTACTTTGTCGAAGTGCTCCAATCCGCTGATTTCTTTAAATTGCTCCGGATTATCGTGACTGTCATAGATGTGTTGGGCTACTGCACGGTAAAGCGTATCATTTATCAGGGTTGATTTACCGGAACCGGAAACGCCGGTGATGCACACCAGATTTCCAACCGGAATTTGCAGCTCGACTTTTTTAAGGTTATTGCCGCTGGCACCGCTTAGTGTTAGATAGCCTTTATCTTGTTTCCGGCGTTTGGCTGGGATCACAATTTTTTTCTTGCCGGATAGGTATTGTCCGGTAATTGAATCCTTGTGATTGCAAATTTCGGACGGAGTTCCGGCAAAAAGAACCTGCCCGCCATGTTCGCCGGCACCCGGCCCAATATCAACCAGATAATCGGCATGTAAAATCGCATCCTCGTCATGTTCAACCACAATTACGGTATTACCCAGATTACGCAGTTTGGTTAGAGTGGCAATCAGCCGGTCATTATCGCGCTGGTGGAGTCCAATTGATGGCTCATCTAAGACGTACATCACGCCGGTTAGTCCTGAACCGATCTGGCTGGCTAAACGAATCCGCTGGGCTTCGCCGCCGGATAATGTTTCTGCTGAACGATTTAAGGTCAGGTAATCTAAACCGACATCAATCAAAAATCCCACCCTGGTAATAATCTCTTTAATAATTTTGCTGGCAATTTCCTGTTTATGACCTTCCAATACCAAAGTCGAAAAATATTCCATACAGGTTTTTAATTGCCAGCCGCTAATTGCTGCCAGATTGTATTTACCAACTGTTACCGCCAGCGCTTCTTTACGTAAGCGCGAACCATGGCATTCCGGACACTCGCGGTTATTCTGATATTTAGCCAGCTCCTCTTTGATATGTGAACTGTCGGTTTCATAATAGCGCCGTTCCAGCGTATTGACAATTCCTTCAAACGGTTGGTTAATTGAGCGATACGAACCGCGTTCATTGAGGATATTAAAATTGATCAATTCACCTTGCGAGCCATAAAGCAAAATTTGCTGAATTTTTGCCGGTAATTCATTCCATGGGGTTTCAATGTCAAATTGGTAATGCTTTGCCAATGATACCAGCATTTGATAGGTATATTGATTGCGTTTATCCCAGCCTTTAATTGCACCTTCGGCAATTGACAGTTCTTTGCCGGTAACGATTTTATCCGGATCAAAAAAAGTAATGTGCCCTAAACCGTCGCATTTGGGACAAGCGCCAATAGGATTGTTAAACGAAAAAATTCGCGGTTCAAGCTCAGGAATCGAGTAATCACACTCGGGGCAGGCAAATTTACTGGAAAACCATTTTTCACTATTGTCTTCCAGATTAACCAGTTTGATTTTATCATTGCCATGCTTTAAGCCGGTTTCAATTGAATCGGTTAGGCGGGACTTGATTTCGGAACGAACTTTTAAGCGATCAATTACGATTTCCAGGGTGTGTTTTTTATTCTTGTCAATTGGCGGGGTTTCACCGAGGTTATATAATTGACCATCAATCCGCACTTTGGTAAACCCAAGCACTTGAATATGTTCCAGTAAATCCAGGTGCTCTCCCTTACGCTCAACTACAATTGGCGCCAGCAACATGATTTTGCTGTCTAGTGGTAATTCGAGGATGCTATCAACAATTTGTGCTACCGACTGCGCCTGTAACGGCGATTTATGCGTCGGGCAAAATGGGGTACCGGCACGGGCAAATAATAGCCGTAAATAGTCATAAATCTCAGTAACTGTACCGACCGTTGATCGTGGGTTATGTGATGTCGCTTTTTGTTCAATAGAGATGGCTGGCGATAAGCCCTCAATTAGATCAACTTCCGGTTTATCCATCTGCTGTAAAAATTGGCGGGCATAGGCGGACAGTGATTCAACATAGCGCCTTTGTCCTTCGGCATATAAGGTATCAAATGCTAAAGAAGATTTACCGGAACCGGATAACCCGGTGATGACGATTAATTTATTTTTGGGTAAATCCAGATCGATGTTTTTGAGATTATGAGTTCGGGCACCGCGGATGGTAATTTTATCAAGCATGGTAATTGGCTACTCAGAAGTGAAATTGGACATAAATTATAGCACATTTTAGTGATTGTAGTTGAATAAGCGCTAATGACCTAAGTGGGGGTTCATGGATTATGAGTTGAATCATGATTTAAGATAAAAGATATAGCTAAATTTGTATAGCAGCTATACAAATTTAGCTATATCATATTTTAACCAATTAATTTACAATCGGTAACACAGTTCACTAATTTTTTCACGGAGATATGATTGTGGCAAAAAAAACCAACAATACGATAAATTTCATAGTGTTATACATGTTGTTTTTTGGCTGGGGCTTTGTTACCTGCCTAAATGATTTATTAACGCCAATATTTAAAGGGTTATTCTCAATTTCGCAGCTTCAAGCGAATTTAGTTGCATTTGCTTTCTTTACGGCGTATTTCATCGGTTCATTAATCTACGTGATGTCTTCAAAGCTGGGGTTGAAATTTTTTGAGCGGCTGGGCTTTAAAGGACTAATTCTATTAGGCTTGGCTTTGTCAGCGCTTGGTTGTTTAATCTT
>JBPOJK010000116.1:0-2327 GCA_052033675.1 Pseudomonadota bacterium | reverse complement strand
TGCACATCCACGGTACGCGGATTGAATTACCGCAAGCGTTTTTTATGCGGGTGGCGATGGGATTGGCGTTAAATGAGGTTGAACGCGAACGGCGGGCGATTGAATTTTACCATTTATTATCCAGCTTTGATTTTATGTCTTCAACGCCAACCTTGTTTAATTCCGGAACTTTGCATTCGCAATTATCCAGCTGTTATTTAAGCACCATTTCTGATGATCTGGTCGGGATTTATGATGGGATTAAAGAAAATGCTCTGTTATCTAAGTTTGCCGGTGGTTTAGGCAATGACTGGACACCGATTCGTGCCATGGGGTCGCATATTAAAGGCACTAACGGCAAATCGCAAGGGGTGATTCCATTTTTAAAAGTGGTAAATGACACCTGTGTAGCGGTAAATCAAGGTGGTAAGCGTAAAGGGGCAGCTTGCGTCTATTTGGAAACCTGGCATGCTGACATCGAAGAATTTTTGGAGTTGCGTAAAAATACCGGTGATGATCGGCGGCGCTGTCATGACATTAATACCTCCAACTGGATTCCGGATTTATTTATGCAGCGAGTCCATGAGCAGGGTGATTGGGCGCTGTTTTCGCCAAATGAGGTTCCGGATTTGCATGACAAATTTGGGCAAGACTTTACTGAAGCCTATCAACGTTATGAACAGTTAGGCGAGGCTGGTAAGCTCAGGATTTATAAAAAAATTCCGGCGTTGCAATTATGGCGAAAAATGTTGACGATGCTGTTTGAAACTGGACATCCATGGGTTACCTTTAAAGATCCATGTAATTTACGTTCGCCGCAACAGCATGTTGGAGTTGTCCATAATTCCAATTTATGTACCGAAATAACCTTAAATACCAATGATAAAGAAATTGCAGTATGTAATTTAGGCTCGGTAAATCTGGTAAATCACGTAACCGATCGCGGGTTGGATAGTGAAAAACTCAAGCGCACTGTTACTACTGCGATGCGGATGCTGGATAATGTAATTGATATTAATTTCTATCCGGTGGTTAAGGCGCGCAATTCCAATTTACGCCATCGCCCAGTTGGCTTAGGGTTCATGGGCTTTCAGGATTGCCTGCATTTAATGCGGATTCCATATGCTTCGGTTGAGGCCGTTCAGTTTGCCGATGTTTCGATGGAAACGATTGCGTATTATGCTTATAGTGCCTCTAGTGAACTAGCCAAAGAACGTGGCAGTTACGCGAGTTACGCCGGTAGCTTGTGGTCACAGGGAATTTTACCGCCAGATTCACTTGATAAAGTAGCCAAAGCCCGGGGTAATGCCGACTATTTCCAAGTCGATCGCTCTGCTACCTTGGATTGGGATGCCTTACGCCAACAAATTTTGGCATATGGCATGCGTAATTCAAATTGTCTGGCAATTGCGCCAACTGCGACGATTGCTAACATTATCGGGGTTTCGGCTTCAATTGAACCGACTTATCAGAATATTTTTGTAAAATCGAATTTATCTGGTGAATTTACGGTAGTTAACGAATTTCTGGTGCGGGATTTGAAACAACGTAAACTATGGGATGAAGTGATGTTGGGCGATATCAAATATTTTGATGGTAGCTTGGCTAAAATTGAGCGGATTCCGGCAGATTTACGTGAATTATATGCTACCGCTTTTGAAATGGATCCGAGTTGGTTAATTGAAGCTGGTTCACGGCGGCAAAAATGGATTGACCAATCGCAATCGCTGAATTTGTATATGTCGCAACCTTCAGGTCGTAAATTAGATGAATTATATAAATTAGCGTGGGTACGGGGCTTAAAAACTACCTATTACTTGCGGACACTCGCGGCTACTTCGGCAGAGAAATCTACCGGACGGGGTGGTGAATTAAATGCGGTATCCGTTGATGGCGGGGTTGGGCAATTTAGTTCGCGGGTTAATATTGACAATACTCCGGCAACTGATGCTAAATTCTGCTCGATTGACAATCCGGATTGCGAAAGCTGTCAATAATTTCAGTCAAGGGGGTGGGAGTCTATGCTATAATTCGCCTCCATTTTAAATTATTGTTTATCGATGTCACGTTATTAATATCAAAGAGTACTTATTGACTTTGGTTGTCTTTTACGGATGAAGTTGGCGCGTTATGCCTAAAGGTCAATAGTTTATACCATGTTGTTAATATGTCTGACATCGCTCATTAAAAGGAAGAGACTTATGAAAAAAATGTTATTGGCACTTATCGGTGCTACATGTACTTTTGCTTATGCTGGTTCGCCAGTGGTATTCCCAATTGCTTGTAATGGTAATGTAATGATTACTGAATCAGCAACGCTAGCTCAGGTTCAACAATGTCAAATTGAC
>JBPOJK010000203.1:0-15900 GCA_052033675.1 Pseudomonadota bacterium | reverse complement strand
TTTAAAAACGCCGACACCAACAATAAGTAACACTAAAATTATCCAATAATATTTTTTTGTCATGGCTTAGTCCCTAAAAAATGATCACATTGCTCTTTCGAGTCGTAAGATTGAATACCAAAATCTGGCGAAATTACAAGGTTATTCAATAAATGCTCAATCCTATCCTGCTCGGCTTGCCGTGCAGGAGTATCGCGAATTATTTTGTCGTACGCTTGCACGAATCTCCAACCATCCATCATTGGAATATTCATGCATGAAGAAGCCGCCGAAGCCTTATTAGCAATCAAATTCATCTCCTTGTCATCAGTAATCCCAATTTCAGCTTGATCGTATTGGGCCATCTTAATTGCAGCAATCGTCGCCTGAACGTTACTTTCCGGAATTGACGTTAATATCAGCTTCAATACATCATCCCTAATTCCAAACTGATTAGTCACCTTGCCGATTAGTTCCTGTTCACTCGCTGTTTTTGCCTGATATGCGGGTACAGACTCAATCAATCTACTATAACCGACGTTATTGGTTAATTGCGGATATTTTTTCTGCCAATTTACCCCAGCCCCCTGACCGTTTGAGCTACATGAGACAAAAGCAACCCCACAAACCACTATCAATACCAAAGCAATTAAATATCGTTTCTTAATCATATCTCATCCTTAAACATAATTAAACCTCTAGCACAAAAAGTACTACTACTTTTTGCGATAGACAAAATTGTACCCCTATATCTTGTAGTATTCAATAAAAAGCCCATTTTTTCAACATAAATATTATTAATATTTTAGTAAGTAATTTAGTAGGTTATTACAATTAAAAGATTGTTGCCGTTAACGTGGCAAGGTTTAAAACTGTTGTATATTGCAACGAAAATCCGCCAAGCTATTCAGAGTATTTCTTTTGAAGTTGATAGTTAGGCGGTGATTAGCTCTTTTGGCGACGGGATATACAAATATGCAAAAATAGCGGGTTAACCGATTAAAATTCAGCCGTTGAATGGATTATTATCCGGCTAAATACTGGCTATTCTAAACGTGATATGGAATCCACTAATCACCAAAAGCTGTGATTATGAACTTCGCTCTACACAGGAATGATATTCAAAAAGTTAATTACTGATTTTACTGATTCTGGCAGCGGAGGTTGATGTCTTCCAGCACGCCGAGCAGCAAGCCGCTAATTTCATCCAGACTTTCAGCTAAATTATACAATGGCGGCATAATATAAACCACATTGCCGATATTGCGTAGATAAATTGAATGGTTCATTCCAATCTCATGCAGTGAAATTTGGCACATGATTTCCGGAGCCAGTTCCATGGCGGCAATTGAACCAATTACCCGCACCGCGCGGATAAATGCGAACTGCTGCTTAAATTTTGCAAAAATAGCAACTAATTTGCTTTCACTTTTTTGAATATTGGCTAACATCTGCGAGTTGCGTAAATAATCAATATAATTACCGGCGACCCGCGCTGCCAAGGCATTACAGCTATGGGTGTGAGAATGGTAAAACGCTTGATCGTATTTTCGATAACAATCGGAAATAGTTTTGTTAACCACTACCGCACTCATCGGAATGCTTCCGGCTGTCAGATTTTTGGCAAAACAGACCAAATCCGGCTCAATGCCAATGATGTCCTTGCTAACTGAGAGCACTCCCAGCCGTCCAAGCCCCACCATTATTTCATCGGCGATAATATGCAGATCAAATTTCCGCGCAGTAGTGGCTAATTTGGCTAAAAAATCCCGGCTGATGATTTTCATTCCGGCGGCGCCCTGAACGATCGGTTCAAAGATTAGCGCGGTGGTATGCGGTGCGATTGCCGAAAAATAGTTATCCCAATAGTCATGGTCAAACCGGCAATCATTCCATAACGGATCATCGCGACCAGTGACATAGGGGATTGTCTCAATAAAATAATTTTTGGCAAGCAGGTTACTAAAATTGGTGGTATAGTGTTTTAAGCCGCACACGCCAAGAGTGAAAATTGTTTCACCATGATAAGCTCCCGTGAGTGCGACAAATTTGGTGCGGTTGGCTTGTTTATTCAGCACCCGGCACTCGTAGCTTAATTTCATGGCAATTTCGATGGCACTGCTACCATCGCTGGCATAAACCACTTTATCCATAGTTGTGAAAATATTTACTAATTTGGCGGATAATTGCTCGATGGTTTCGTTCCAGGCTTGTGCCGGGATATGATGTTCAAAATGCTTTAATTGTTCGATAATACTCGCTGCTACTAACGGATGGGCGTGTCCCAGGGGCTTACACCACCAACTGGAAATTGCATCGAAAATTGCGCGGTTGTCAGCGGTAATTAATTTGCTGTTCGCGGCTTTAGCGATTTGAATGGTTCGGTCGCTATCGGGTTTGTCGGCAGGGAGCCAGGTGTATTTCAATTGCATGTAAAAATTTCCTTAAATTCATTGGTTGGTTGTAATTCAGCGCCATGGTCAATTTGCGCCAGTAACGGCAGTGGTAGCTTATTTTGCAAATAGTAGATATTTTCCAGATAATATTCCTGGGTTTTATCAACCTGATTGGCAATCCAGCCCGCCAGCGGAAGACCCAGTTCAGAGAGTGCCTTGAGCGTTAATTGGGCATGATTCAAGCAGCCAAGTTTGATTCCAATGACGACAATTATAGGTGCTTTAACCTGCTGTAGTACCTCCAGATAAGTTTCATTGTCGTTAAGTGGCACCATAACTCCACCGACCCCCTCAATGAAAACATAGCCATCATGAAGATAGTTCAGTGAGTTGGTGATCTTTTCTATCACCAATTGTGCGCTTAAAGTTTGCTGGTGGAGTTGTGCCGCAATGTGCGGTGCGATGGCTTCAGGAAAATTTAGCGGATTGATTATTTCCTGCGGTAATTTCTGCTGATTACAGCACATTAGCTGATAGGTATCGGAATTGATGTAGTTACCATCAATCATAATTTGTCCGCTGGAAAGTGGTTTTAAACCATTGGCATTATACCCCGATTGTTTCAAATATTTAATAAGCCGGCAGGTAGTATAAGTTTTTCCGATGTCGGTATCGGTTCCGACCAGGTGATAAATTTGTTTCATGGTTGTCCTTTTTGTGCAGTAATTAATAGGTAACAATAGGTTAGCGGCAGTCCTTGCGCGGTGCGCAGCTTTTCATAGGCGGCGGTCAGTTGGGCTAATTTTTGTTTCCCGCCCAGCCCGGCGATTACATCGGCGCGCGGCATCGAAGTGCCGGTATTTTTGAAATGTCTCAACAATGAATAGATATCCGAAAAATAAATGGTCTGCGACCAAGGATAAAATTCAAGCTGCTGCCAGTCGTTATTGGCGGTCAAGATTTGCTGGTAATCGCTGCTGTCGGCAAAATTGAGGGTATGGTTCAAGTTATCCACTTGCTGCCAGGCACTGCGCAACTCGTGTAAACTGGGCTGGATCAATGTCGTTAGTACCAGATTACCAGTGGCACATAAACAGCGATGAATTTCAGCAAAAACTTGGGATTTATTTCCAATCCACTGCAGCATTAGATTGGAAATTACTAGCTCAATAGACTCACTCGCGATTGGCAAATTTGTTGCATCGCCATTGATGGCTGGAGTGTTTGCCGGGTTATTTCTAAGCATATTGATGCTTAAATCCACTAAAACCATATTGCTAGGAGCTTTCGCTGATTGATGGCTAAAGGTACCCGGACCGCTCCCAAGATCAAGAATTTTTTTATCCGCGGAGGGCAATTTAGCTAACTCATTCATGATTTTTGTCGCCACTTCACGTTGGATGTGGGCATTGCTTAAATAATCCGGCGCTGAGGCGTTAAAATTATTTTGGATCAACTGTTGATTGCTACGCATTTAAAAATTCCGTAATATAATTCAATAACTTGGTTTGATTAGGATATCCATGAGTTGAATCATTTAATATCCGTACTCGAAGCTGCCGGTTATCATTGAAGTGATTGACTTGGCTAATCACATCTAACTCAGAGTATAGTAACAGCGTCGGTTGGGTGACTCCGGCTAGAACATTGCGTAAATCATGGTGCTGCAAAAAGTCCAACCAGTATTGGGTCGTGTCCGTGGTTGCCGAAGGTGTGCAAATGGTTTGCTTGGGAAGCAGCTGTGGATAAAAACATAATTGATGAAAATAACTACAGAAATCTGCAAATGGCTGTTTAATCAACCGTAATTTCAATTTTTCAAAATCTGGTCGTTTGATTCCCTGCCAATGGCCATCTGCGAGAAAATATGGTGTCGAGTTTAGCAAAATTATTTTATCAATATTTAAAGACGTTTCGGAGAGCAGTTTTAAAATAATTAATCCACCGGTAGAATAGCCAACTAAAACGCACTGACGCTGCTTGTTGACGGTAAGAGTTTGCAGCGTTATTTTAATTTGATTGTAGTCGTTATTATTGATATCAATGAAGCGGTGATGTGGGAAATGTTCCATAATTCCCCGGAGTGGGTAATCATTGATGAGTAATCCACCAATAATAATTACCAGTGGTTCACCGGTTAAGGTTTGTTCAGTGATTTGGTGATATGGATTATTTATGGTCATAATGGTCTAGCTGATTAAATTAATCGCTGTGGCTAGCTGGCGAATTAGCAATTCAATATTCGTTTCCGAATGATTTGTCGAGAGAGAAATTCTTATTCGCGGTGAATTTTTCGGAACTGTCGGGTGTTTTATTTTGCCAACCAGAATATTATTGTTAAACAATTTGTTATAGACAATTTCCATGCTTTGGCTGTCATTAAAGGTAATTAGCTGAATTGGCGAATTGTTTTGTTGTGCACTGTAAAGATTTAGACCTTGGTTGGCAGCGCAGGCTTTAAAATACTCAACATTGTGCTTCAATTTGGCGCGTAATTGCTTGCCAAGAGAACCGCGGATAATTTGCAGCGCCGCGCGACTGGCGGCAATAATTGCCGGCGGCAAGCTGGTACTGAAAATTTGACTGCGCACCGTATGGCGTAAATAATCGGCAATCAATTGAGTAGTACATAAAAATCCGCCGTGTGAACCAAAGGCTTTGCCGAAAGTTCCCAAAAGAATGTCGCAATACTGGTGATTGCCGACCAATTGCTCCAAGCTCCCGCGCCCGTCATTGCCTAACGTTGCCAGTCCGTGGGCATCATCGATAATCAGTAAAATTTTATCCGGCATTAGTTTTTTGAGCTTGATCAGTTCAAGTAGTCCGCTGTTACTTCCATCCATGCTGTAACAACCCTCGCTGATAATTAACTGGCGTTTGTCTGAAGATTGAATTTTTTGGCGCATTTCGCAAATATTATGTGAGTCAAAACGGGTGAATTTAGCCTTAGATAACAGCACGCCATCAATATGTGAAGCATGGCAGTTGCGATCCAGCCAAATTTGGGTGTTCATATCTGTCAGGGCGCTAAAAATGCTGACATTCATCTGGTAGCCGCTATTAAAAATTAAACACTGCTGGTAATTAAGCCACTGCGCGAGTTCCTGCGTTAGTCTCTGATGTTCCTGTGTGTAGCCGCCAAGCGTAGGTGCGCCAGTGCTGCCGACACCGTAATTATCCGCCGCGGTTTGCAAGCGGGCAATCAATTGGTGATGGTGGCTTAATCCCAGATAGTCATTATTCTGGAAATCCAGATAGCTTTTATTCTCAACTAAAGTCCAGCCATTCATCAGCGGCATACGCAGCAGTAATGCGCGGCGATTATTAATCTGCAGCGTTTGCTTGTAGATAAAATTATCCCATGAGTTCAGCATGATTTACCTAGCTAGCCGTTACTACCGTTAGTTCACGTAACAATTTACTATCGGATTCAAATAAATTATTAGGCGTCGTCAATAATTTTTCGCCGATGAATATTGAGTTGGCTCCAGCCAAAAAGAGTAAGGTTTGCTCCAACTCGGTTAATTGGCTGCGCCCGGCGGCAAGACGAATCCTAGTTGCCGGAAAAATAATTCTGAGAGATGCAATGACTCGCAGCAATTCGAGTTTATCTAATTCGGCTACATCTTCAAGCTTGGTTCCGGCAATTTTAACCAAGGTATTTATTGGAATTGAAGCGGGAGTTCCCGGCAAATCGGTAAGTGCTTTGATGAAGCTAATTCGATCATCCTGAGTTTCGCCCATTCCCATTATTCCTCCACAGCAGACATTTATTCCGGCAGCAGCAACATGGGCAATGGTTTCAAGTCGATCATTAAAGGTATGAGTAGAGACAATTTGTGGATAATATTCGGGAGAGGTGTCGATATTATGGTTGTAGTAGTCAAGTCCGGCTTGTTTCAACTCCTGAGCTTGTCGTGAATCTAGATTACCTAAGGTCACACAAGTTTCCAAACCATGATCTTTGATCAGTTTTATATATTCTTTGACTGTGGTCAATGCCCGGCTGGTTGGTGTTTTATAGGCGGCTCCCAAGCAAATTCGTTTTACCCCGCGTTTTTTGGCAGCAAGAATAGTTTCTTGTAATTCGGTCAGTGGTAATAGCGCATTAAGCTTTATCTTGCTGTCATTGTGGATACTTTGCGAACAATATTTACAGTCCTCAGTGCAGCCACCGGTTTTTACGCTAATTAGCTGACACTGTTCAATCTCATCGGAAAAATACTGCTGGTGAACCGTTCGCGCCTGAGTTATTAAGGTTAATAACGGAGTGGTGTATAGTTCTTTGATCTGCATGGTGCTATAGTTCATAAAATTGCTTCCTATAATATTCGAATATTTAAGCTATAATCGTTTAAATAAGCGCGTGATTAGCGACTTATTCCGCAATTCTAGCCAAATTTAGCGCAAATAACGCAGCGTTGCGTTCCAAATTTGCATATAATAGCGAATAAATTATTTATAATCGAATATTATGAACACAAAAAAAGAAACCTTAGCGACCAGTTGCAGCGATAAAATCAAAGAGTTAATCTTGAACGGCGAGCTGGCAGCAGGTGAAAAAATTAAGGGTGATTATTTGAAGAATTATTTGGGCTGCGGACTTAGTCCGATTCGGGAGGCGCTGTCACGTTTGCTTGGCAGCGGGGTAATTGAGTTGTTCGATAATGTTGGTTTTAAAGTCGCACCGCTATCGTCTGAAATGATCGTCAATTTTTACCGAAGTTATGCCAAAGTTGAAAAACTGCTGTTTAGTGAATCAATTATCAACCATTATGATGAATGGGAAAGCAATCTGGTCGCTTGCTTATATAAATTATCCAAAATTGAAGGTTCTAATGCCAAAGTCGAGTATTCCTTATGGAGTGCTCACAATGATCGGTTTCACGATGCATTAATCAGCGGTAGCGATCTTACGGAGTTGAATATTTTTTATAAAAATCTGGCGTTTAAACGCCTGTGGCTTAATAATTGTGTTTATGGTGCTGCCAACCATAAGTTAATTACTACCAGTCATCGCGAGCACAATAAAATTGCCGAATTGGCGCTTGCCGGTGATGAAGCCACGGCTACCGCGCTGCTTTATAAACACACCATGAATAGTTGTGAGATGCTGTTGAGTAATTTTGGCAAGTAATGTCACGAATGATAAAGACTTTCGCGTTAAGTTATTGATTTTCCCTCATGGCACGCTGATTTTGCACTCGCTTTTCAGCGCGCAAAATCGTCAAGCTTAATAATTTAGTGCTGAAGTGTAGACGTGTGCGTATCCCAGCTATTTTGTCAAAAAATTTGCCAATAACTCGAGTCCATATTCGGTGGTAACCGATTCCGGATGGAATTGAATTCCATAGACCGCTAATTGCGGGTGCGCGATAGCCATTACTTCTTGTTTGGCTGTAGTTGCAGTGATTTGTAGCTCGCTGTTGCGTAAAGAAGCAGTTTCAATCAGTAGTGAGTGATAACGGGTTACTTTAAAAGTTGTCGGCAGTCCATTAAATAAGGTGTTATTAGTGTGGGTAATTTCACTGGTTACTCCGTGGCAAATTTGTTTAGCTGTAATTATTTCTGCACCATAAATTTCACCGATAAGCTGATGACCCAAACAAATTCCCAGTAGTGGGATTTGCCGCGCGATGGCATCACCAATTAGTCGCTTGGTTGCCACTAGCGTTTGATCACTGGGGTGACCCGGACCTGGCCCAATAATAATCCAGCGCGGTTGGTAATCTGTCAGTGTGTGTGAAGTAATTTGATCGGTGGTGATCATTTGCTGCTCTACACCCAGCTGCCGGCAGTAATCGGCAATCATGGCGCTAAACGAATCGTGGTGATCAATAATTAGTAACATTATTCCAGATCCAATATTTTTAATCTGGCGGGGATCATGCCGCGAACATCATTACACAAAAAAATTGCCGTCGCCGCCAACACCATCTCTGTACTAATCGCGGATTCCTTCACTTGCTGAGAATCTACCAAAGTACTGCGAAAAATCCCATTCAGTAAGCCATGGGCAACCGGCGTTGTAATAAGTTTATCCCGATGTTTAATAATGACATTATGGTACCGACTCTCGGTAATAATCCCATCCTGATTAATGAAAAT
Source organism: Pseudomonadota bacterium (assembly GCA_052033675.1). GTDB lineage: Bacteria > Pseudomonadota > Gammaproteobacteria > Burkholderiales > UBA11063 > Aquella. The sequence continues at coordinate 7,417 of JBPOJK010000203.1, read as the reverse complement.
TAATTCATCAACGCCCGACGGTTTATAGTCTTTGTCAATCTGGGTATAGACACCGCGCGTTAGTTGGCTGTCGGTTTTATGGCGAAATAGTGGATGACGGCTATCCACTGCTATCGGCGCGATGGCGATGCTCAGATATTCCGGATTGGCAGCGATTGTCTGGTGCTCAATTTTATATCTACCACAATAATCCAATTCAATCCGTAATTTGTAGCGCAGCGGCGATTGACAGTGTAATGTGACATAGTCCAGCAATGCTTGTTTTATCGGTTCGATCTGGCAGCTAAATAGCAATCGTTGCGCTGAATTATCCAGCCGTTCAAGATGTTGCTCCAAATTATGAATTGCAGCATTTTCTACCAACAAAGACTCAATCAGTTTGAATTCCGGATGGTACCACTTGCGGACAAAATTTAATTTGGTCAGAATTTCCTGCCATTCTTCTTGGGGTGTTGCCTGAATGGTAATTCCGCCGCCAACTCCCAGCAGTAATTCTTGTGGGTGGGCGTATTTGGCGCTTAGAGTTCGGATTGCAACACTAAATCGCATATCATTATCCGGCAAGATATAGCCAATCGCACCACAATAGACACCGCGTGAATAGCCTTCAATTTGTTCGATTAGTTGCAGAGTGCTTAATTTAGGCGCGCCGCTAATTGAACCACAGGGAAATAAGCCCTGAATAATGATTGCTAAATCAGTCTGAATATCCAGCTTGGCGTTGATGGTGCTGGTCATTTGAAATAAACTGGCATATTTTTCAATTTCAAATAGGCGGGGGACGGTAACCGAACCCGTCTGGCAAAATTTAGCCAGATCATTGCGCAATAAATCAACGATAATCAAATTTTCCGCGCGATTTTTGGGATCTTGCGCCAGATAGTGGCTTAATTGCTGATCCTGCTTAGGCGTGGCGCCACGGGGCATGGTGCCTTTCATTGGACGAACTTGAATATTCGTGCCGGTTTTTTTAAAGAATAATTCCGGCGAAATAGAGATTATACTTTGCGGCATAAATGGTAAATAACTGGCATAGGCCACCGGATGGCTGCGACTTAGGGTGTAATACAGCAAATCTAAATCGGCAATGGTGCTGTGTATTGCCAGCGGTAAAGTTAAATTCAGCTGATAGGTATTGCCACGGGTTAACTGTTGCCTAACGGCAGTAAATTTTTCCAGATATTCGCAATAGTTGTTAGCTAATTCCAGATAGTCAAATAACGCGCTCGTTGGGCTTTTTACACCAGTGAATTGCGGCAGGATGTTGCCAAGATCGCGGCTGGCAAATTGCTGAGCTTGATGAAAAGCACTAAAATGAAGTAACGGACGTTCTTCATCATGCGGCAAATTTAATTGCGGATAAATGGCATTAACTGCCTCATATGCCAGATATCCCGCCAGAAAAAAGCCTTGCTGCCGAAGTTGGTTAATTTTTTCAAGTGCCGGAAGTACTTCATGTGCATCCCACGCCGTAATTTCGTGCCGGATATCGCTAAACAAATAGCTATTGGCTTTTTCAGGATTAAGGCAATCTTCGAAAAGGGCAAAATTCATCGGGTCACTTTCGGCAAAATTAGGTTACAGACTTTAAGAACGATAGTATATAATAAGCTAAAATATTCAGTTCAATTAGCCATAATTTTTTAGGTATGATATTTGATTTTTCGATATGGAAGGTCGCATCAAGAATTATCCATTGTCATGCGAGTAACTGGCAATGAAAGTTTTATGATATAATTTTGAACATCATTATAATAATTAAGGAATTGGAGCAAAGTTGTGAGAAAATATTTTTTATACTGCGCAGTTACCATGGTAATTGTTGGTTGTGCGATGTTTGGGAATAATCCGCCGCAAAATTCTGCTGCATATTTAAGTAGTGCGCAATTGAATCTCAAAAATCAGCATTATCAACAGGCGTTGGAATCTGCAACAATGGCGGTTAATAGTGATAGTCGCAATTATCTGGGATATTATTTGCAGGCGCAGGCTTACCAAAATTTACATCAGGAAAGCCCGGCCAACCTGAGTTATCAAAAAGCTTTTGATTTGAATAAGCATGACGTTGGTTTGTTGACTGATTATGCTACTTTTTTGTGCGCTACGCAAAATTATCCACAAGCGGCTACGTTATATGACAGTGCCGTGCAAAACGCCATGCAGAATAATACTCCGGCAACTTCAATTTATATTAATCGGGGTGATTGTTTTGCCAATCAGAATCGTCTCGATGATGCTATTGATAATTATTCCAAAGCATTACAGGGTGAAAGTGCGCCGTTAACCGGTTATCTTGGCATTGCCAATGCATATGTGCTGCAACGTAATTATGCAACTGCATATTATTATATGTCGTTATATCATGGCGGTGATAATGTTGCTTCGCTGGAAATGAAGATAATGACCTTAAGTGGGTTGCTGAAGAATTCTAGCAATATAAAAGATGGTCAGAAACTGAGAGCAACGCTTATGACTTATCAGAAACAATTGCAACAATTATCTCCGGCTGAGCAAGAGTCAGACGTGTTAATACCGCTTAATGAGGTTGCCGTTGCTGTATCTCCTGAGCTAGCTTCAACCAAAACCACTAAAAAAATTGTCGCACTTAACAGTCCGGTGACTAAAACTAAGCCGCAAAATGTGACAGGGATCAGTAAAGTCGAAAATACCAAATATCCGGACTTAGCCCCACGGATAGCTAGCTCCAATAATGGACGGCATTATGTTATCGTTGAAGCTGGCGATACCTTATATAATCTTGCCGTGCGGAGTAATACTACGCCAGCAAAATTAATGCAAATTAACAATATTAAACAAAAAGATATCCAAATTGGACGACGGGTTTATCTTGACTGATGATTAATTGGAAATAGTGCTAAAAGTGGCTGCGGGAGTGCAGCCACTTTTAGTTTAAAAACATTTATTAACATAACGGGCAGCAAGTAATTCACCAGTACCTTTATTGGATTCAAAAAAGTCAACGTACTCATCTGGTGTGGCGCCATATTGCGGACTATATTCAAACAAAGCATAAGCAACATCATAACCACCGCCGATTGCCGGAAGAATAATGGTTTTTTGGAATGTGGTTGCGTTTTGACCGATATATTCCTTATCCCACCATTCTTGCTGATTTTTGCACCAGGTTTTTAAGTAGATATGTTCACTATCCGAGCCATTTACATCATTGGTTATTTGCAATGCCCGGGTTCCTTGCGGGTAATCAACATATAATTTTTGGTTAGCTGCGGTGCGTCCATAATTGGAGGTATGTCCACCAGTTTGTCCAATGGTCGTGTAGGCGTTGATATAATTACCGGCTCCATCACCCGGACCGCAATTTCCGCCAGTTTTATAATAGCCCCAGCCATATTCACCCCACCAGCCGCAATTATCCCAGCGGTCAGTTCCGATTTCATAGCCAATGCCAGACCAAAAGCTCGTACTGCTGCGATTGCTCATGCTGTTATAAAAAGTTCCTGAGATAGCAAGACAATTAATTGCGATGAATGAAGAACTTAACAATAGCAGTAATTTACTGAAATTTTTCATGATAGTAATCCTTTATGATGAAGATTCTGCTGCCAAATTTAACTTTAAAATCTGGCAGCAGCAAATATTATTGTTGTGGCAAAATAAGATCCGGTTTACGATTTAAAAAATTGTAATCGCTGGTATTTTTTAATTGCAGTAATTGCTGGCTTGGTAATGTCCGGCTTACTGATTTGGCAACTGTTTGTAGCCCATTTTGTGTTCCGGTTGGGTAAATGCAGGTCAGATTTCCGCTGGCACTGTCATTAACAAAATAAACCGAATGAGAAACGGTGCGATAAGTTTTACCGCCGGTTGAGAGTACCTGTGGTTTTACATCCAGATAGATTGTGCCGCTTTTTGCCATTTCAAAATATTGATCGGCAGTGGTACCGGCATAATAAATATCATTAAGCCCGGCTTTACCAACTGCTGAAATTTTATTAACAGTATCATTCAGGCGGAAAACTACTGGAAATGAGCTGGTTAATTTTAATGGTAGTTTACCCTTATAGAAAAAGTCGCTATTGCCAATGGTTGATACCACAATTGCATGCTTGCCGGGCGGTACTTTGATTGAGGCATTACCCATGTTAAAGGTCTCGGTTTTGCTGTTGTTCCAGTTTTGTGAGCTGGATATTTCAAATGACATTGTTGAAGAAACTTCGCCGCTGAATCCAGCAATGGAGGCACCGGCTTTTTCAGACATTGAATAGCCAAATTTTTCGCCCAAGCCCCACGAAAACCCTTCGGTACTGGAAGAACTGATTGAAGCGGTATTGAAAGTTTGATCAACATTTGTGTTATTACAAAATTCGGTCAAGATGATGGTATCGGCACGGTTACCGAGGTTTCTGGAAATTACTGGTTGAACCTGATAGTTTGGGTCTGTGGTGTCATAATCCAGATTATTGTTAAATAGTGAACTGATTTTATTGAAAGTATCACCGGACAATGATTCCACTTGCAAAGTAGTAAAATTATTGTTAGCAAAAAATCCTTTTACCGAAGGATATTCACTAACTGCGTTATTGCTATAGCGTAATGGAGTCCAACTGCTGCCTTTAACGGCTTGTAAAATTGAACTCTTAAAAGCATTCGCCAGCGCATTATTGAAATCATAAATATTTTGCTGGTTTATTGCGACATTGGCATAGGCTAATTGATTGGATTTTATCTTATCAATTTGAGCATAAACATTATAAGTTGTTAATTCACCAATTTCCTTATTAAAAATCAACACTTGATTGGTATTGTCAAATACAATTGGCATAGTCGGTGAAAATGGCGTAACCTGACCATTAACTGCGGTTTGTAATGGGATGTTTTTGGTAATATTTACTTTGGAGTTATCTTGCAGTACTAAATTAACCTGATATTTAACTTCATTACCGACAAAATATTTATCTTTCTTCTCCGCGGTTAATTCCAGTCCTTTGATTGGTGATAATGATACGTTGATAGTAACTGGCGAAATGGTTAGCAGCGGATTTGGCAGGTAATTGACTTTGATTTGATTTTGTCCTTCCTTATCACTAATCTGTTGAAAACTACACCCGTTTTGACTAAGATTATCCGCACGGGATTGAATCTCACAGCTTAATTGTTCTGGCGGTATAGTAACTAGCGTTCCGTCTGAATAGACCGCAGTTGCGGTAATCGTCGCCAGTGAGTTAATATACGGTGTAAGCGTGAAATTATTGTTATTGAGATTAATTGCAACCATTTGTGCCGCAGTTACCTCACCATCGAACATGGCATAGGTGCCATCCAATTCTGCCTGAATTTCATAGCTGCCATTATTAGTTGCGTTGATCATACCTGATTCGCTGACCGTTACGCCACCATAAATTACGCTATATTTAGCAATATTGGTTACATTCGCGACGGAACCATCGGCATAATTGGCGCGTAATAGTAATTTTGACGAAGTGCCTTTGGCAATTTTGTTCTCACCATAAACATCCAGCGATTTGATTAATACCCGATCAACCGCAATATCTTTTTGGAAAACAGTATTGGATCCTAAAATCGCGGTAATGGTCGCTGAACCTTTGGCAATTCCGCTTAGTTGGGCGTTATTGATTTTTACGATTGATTGATCAGATGATTGCCATTGTGCCGAACTGGTAACATCGACACGGGTACCATTTGAACAGCTAGCATACATTGCAAGTTGGATGCTACCGCCGACTGGTAATGATTGCAAATTGGCTGGCTCTACGGTGGTGCTAATCAAATTAGCTCCAGATCCGCAATATGATTTTATCACGGCGATTGATTTACTTAGGCGTTGCCCCTGATAAGTATAATTAACACTGGTGTTTCCTATCGCTTTAGCGGTGGTTTTTCCTTTATCACTCTGGTTGTTAACATCCAAAATGTTGTAATTACCGCTGCTCCAATTACCATCATAAGAGACATCGACGTTATCACCATTTTTGCAAATTAGCGCAGCCTGATAACTAACGCTATCGCCAACCTCGATGGTATCTGCTCCGGTAAGTTCAATTTTTTCAGCATCGGCGAGGGTGCAACCCGACCAGCCCAGTTGATGGGCAATGTTGTTAAGGGTTTTATTAGTGCTGCTGTTACCGCCGACACAAGCACAGAGTAATCCACTTAAGCAGATTACTGTTGGTATTCTCCATTTTTTCATGATCTAGTTCCTTATAAAAAGGCTATCAGTAGTGGTGTGTATTAATCGCCATTACTATTAATGAATATAGTTTTAGGTTTGTGAAATTAATTGTTGATGATGCGCCGCGATAGTCATTTGGCAATTCTTTTAACTGTATAAAAATGGATTGCGTCAAACATCGCTTTATTGGCATCAGTCAAATAAGTAATAAAGCGCGGTGGCGGTAATTACGGCATGTTTTCCAAGGCTTTGATTACATCTTGATGGGAAGTTTGGTAACTGAGATTTATTGCCTGCGGTTTATTTGGAATAGCTTTTATTGGGTGGTCAAATACCATCATCAGTAGTAGGTATGTTATTGATAGAATACCCACAGAGAGTAGATTAAAAGTGAATTCATGTGAGTAATTTGATAAAGCCATCAAATGATGGACAATGTTTGGGAACATTAAATTTAGATGTTCAACCAACGAGTGGAGAAGATAGAGCAGCAGGTAAAATAAATCGGCTTTACCATCGACTGCAATATCAATAAACAAACAGCTAATGATAAATACGATTATTTGGGCTATTTTTAGGTGGCAATTATTTTGCCGGTTGGTATTCACTTTCTTGGTACTTCATAAGGTTAAGACAGCCACGCGCTGAAAAATTGTGGCAACAAAAGGTATTATATCTTAATGTTTGAATAAAAATTGTCCCATAATGGGACATACTCAAATAAAGCTGTTGTACAAAGCCATTTAGTTTTTACTATAAAAAATTATTATATTGGATTAACAGTTTTGGAACATGGTTCCATGCCCCATTTGCATATGATGCTATAATCAGTTCGCTACGGTTAATTACTCCAAATTCAGCGTATAGTCGACGTTTAACACATTTAGTGATGGCTTCCCGCGATATTTTGTAGTCATAGATTTTACTTAAAATTTCGGCAATTTCCTTATCAAATTTTCCAAAAATAATTAAATATAGAATTAGTTCTTCTTTTTCTGATAAGTTTTTATGGTGAGATGTTTTGTTTAAGCCAATTATCCTAGCTCTGCGATTTCCAATAAGTTTTTTTATTTCGATATCTGAGTCGTATAAGTTGATTTCTTTCGATTTTATACATTGAAATAAACAAACTCCAGATTCCAGTATCTGCTTTTTCCATTTAAATATTAGGTAACTGGTAACGTTGTGCTCTTGTTCTAGCTGGGAGATCTTCTTACCGCTGATTGCCTCAATAGCTATTTTAAA
>JBPOJK010000111.1:0-3143 GCA_052033675.1 Pseudomonadota bacterium | reverse complement strand
GTTAATCATTAATTGTACTTACAAAATCAATCCCCAGATCCTGGGGATTTTTTATTTGGAGTATCAAAAATGAAATTCAACAAAACCCATCCCCTAACCCGCAACGGCTTAATCGTTGGTCAGCAAGTTAATCACATTGGCATAACATACACCGTGGTCGATGAGGATTACTACTATTATGAGCTTGAGCCGGATGAGCCGATAAATTTCAGGAAAGCAAGCGCCAATTTACTCACTGGGTAGCCTCATACGTTAGCCAAGATAATGATTATGGATTCGTGCAAAATACTGATTTTATTCGGATAGACGCAGGTGTCAATCCGACTAATGGTATGCCTCTGATTGATTACTGGTTTACTGTTGATATGGCAAAAGAAGTATCGATGCTCTCCAAAACTGAGTAAGGCAAAAAAGCCCGCAAGTATTTCATCGAGTGCGAAAAGAAAGCCCAGAACCCGCAGCCAGCAGAAGTTGGTTACGATAATGCACTTAAATTATTCGGCGTGCCAGAACAGATTGTTCCGGCAATTGAGCAGGTGTACGAGGAGCGCGACAACCTCAAAAAACCAAAGCACAAATCAGCGACAAGAAAACTGCTACCGCCGTGACCAAAGCCACCAATTTATCTATTGAAAATAAAAAACTCAAAGCGCAATTAAATAAAACCAAAGGCTATGCGACAATTCTAGCGATCCAAAGTCGATTTGTCGATGATGTCCGTTTTGGTCGGGTAAATTCTTATCCAGCGCAGGCATGGCAAGATGTTTATAATGTTAGTATTAATCAAGTATTAGGAGTGTAATTATGCCGAAAATAATTACCGATTATTTCGAGGGGTGCTTGATGTACTTCATCAAGCACCGAGGGGCGGGTTTATGTTGATACTGACGATATCGCCTCAACGCTGCATTAAAAAGAGAAGCCCAGATTACTCCGAGCTATTTTTTAACGTACTTTCAAGGACGACTAGCAATAATTTAATCGAGTTTAAAAATAAAAATAAGTGCAAAAGCACTCTTCTCAAAATAAATTGACTGTTATAGAATTCTTACCGCATCTATTTTAATTAGGGGATTAAACTCAATGAATTCTAAAAAATTTTTATTAGGCTTGTTATCTATTTCAACAGCCACGGTATTAACTGCATGCAATAGTGGCAGTGGCAATAATACAAATCCACAAAATTTGACACATTTATCAACAAATGTTACAACTTCCACATCTTTGTCTCTTGACACATGGTCAAGCATCGGATTAGCAAATGCTTCAGCAGATAACTGCATGTATGATGGAGAATTGATGACCTTTGATAAAAAAAATAATTTATATTATGCTTGTGCAATGTGGGATTCTGACGAACCAGAAATGTCTTGGGGGGATGTATATAAATGGAACAATAATCAATGGACAACTCTTGGCAGTGACTACATTAATGGTGTAGATTTATTTGCTGGAATAACTGTGAATAATACTAATGGATATGTATACGTATCAGGGTTCGATATAGACAAAAATCCATCAACTTGGAGCTGGAATGGTAGTAACTGGAATCAACTTGAATATCCTGGATCAATTCCAAGTGATTCTGCAATTGTAACAGACACAAACGGTGATATTTTTATTGGTCAATCAAATTATGTACTAGAATGGAATGGTCAAACTTGGAGTAGAATAGGTGGCGACATAGACTCTGATTCAATCTTGGGATTAAAATTTGATAAACAAGGGAATCTTTATGCAAGCGGCACAACTACAAAAGAAAAAGCTGCGGTTTGGAAGTTAACAGGTAGTGGTAGCAGTAGCAGCTGGGTTAAAATCGGAGGAGATATCCCACATTCTTATCTAGCAGAAACCTTATTATTCGATGAAAGCGGAAATATTTATGCAGGAGGGTCAAGTGAAAACTCTCACGGCGAAGTTTGGAAAAACAATGGTACTAGCTGGATAGTTGTCGGTAATATGGAAATGAGTGCTCTTGATACAATAAACTCAATGGCTATGACAAGCAAAGGAGTTCTTTATGCAAGTGGATACCATGATCCAGATGAAGAATCAGGTATGATGACTATTGATAGAACAACATACAATGAGTCTGCGGCAATAGCCCATAAAGATGAATATACTGGGCAAGTATGGATGTGGGATGGAAATGCATGGACACAAGAACCTCAAATCACAAATGTATATACAATTTCACAAGTAGCAGTTGATAACAATGATAACATATATGCCAATGGTGCAGCTATAGATAATGGTGAAATTGTGACTGATATTTGGAAACTTTCAAATAGTAATAAAGAGATGTTTTATATTCCACTAAAAGCTTCAGGTAAATTTATAAACCCTAATGGCGGAAGTGGTGGCGTTATAGCCGCAGATGCTATCTGCCAAAGCGTCGCAAACAGCTACCAGTACCCCGGTACATATAAAGCCATAATTTCTGATGGACTATCACGAATTGCATGCACATCAGCAAATTGCTCAAAGGGTGGAAATAGCGAACATAAAAACTGGGTCTTAAGCGCAAATACTAGCTATTATAATGGTAGCTTATCCAATTTAATCATGACAACCAACAGTACCGGATTAGGAAATTTCAAAGGTCAATTTCCACAGTCCCCATTAGGTTATACGACCGCATGGACAGGGTTAAATTCAAATTGGACAACAGGAGAGACATGTTCGGGATGGACTACAACTGATACTAGCAAACAAGGCAATATCGGAGATCCATCAGGTCCAAATCCATTAATCCGTGATTATTCAGTTAACTGTCAAACTGTAGCAGGTTTCTATTGTGTTCAACAGTAGGCGTCAGTAACCATAAAAAGCTCTGAATAATTTATCCAGAGCTTTTTATGTGTAAAAACTGTGGTTTGAACATATAACTTGAATTTTATTTATAGTGGATCCCATTGTCAAGACAGTTTTTTAAGTTTTTATATGTATGGAAAAACTGTAAAGGTCATATGAATACGAGCCTGCAGATGGTTGTGTGAGTCTGTCATAAATTTTGTACTCAAGTCTGATTTTAGTTAAACTAACGTTAATTAATAGGACTTATAAAATGGCAAAAAATCCTCATCTTACTCAAGATAAATTAAATCTATTAGCTCAAATACCCGATGATGTAATTGAGCTAA
>JBPOJK010000166.1:0-9305 GCA_052033675.1 Pseudomonadota bacterium | reverse complement strand
AACAAATCCAGCCTGCCTAGCGCAAAATTTCTCTTAATTGGTTGGGATTATGCTAGAATAGCGCACCAAGACAATAACAACCTCACTGACTCAAGGCTGCGTATTTCTCAAATTTCAAAGACGTTTAATTAAGTTTTACGAGTTTGTGCGCTGATGGTGCAGGTAAAATTCGAGTGCGAAGAGGGAAGCAAGTAGAAGTTTTCGAATCCTCGGAGCTGTCGTATTGTTTAAACATTTTGATAAATAAAGACAATTTTATAAATTAGCATTCTATGAGTATAATCACCAATAAAAAAGCTTTTCATGATTTCTTCATTGAAGAGAAGTTTGAAGCCGGAGTAGTTCTGGAAGGCTGGGAAGTAAAAGCCATCCGCGAGGGTAAGGGCCAACTAAAAGACTCCTACGTTAAAATCAAAAATCACGAGGTGTGGTTACTAGGATTTAACGTTACCCCAATGATTTCCGCGAGTACCCATGTCCGCCCGGATAGTATGCGCTTGAAAAAATTACTGTTACACCGTCGCGAAATTGACCGGATGATCGGTAAAGTTGAACAGCGCGGCTATAGCCTAATCGCACTGGACTTACACTATAAGAAAGGTAAGGTCAAAGCGGAAATAGCTTTAGCCAAAGGTAAAAAGCTTCATGATAAGCGTGCTACTGAAAAAGAACGCGAAGGCAAAAAAGAAACTGCGCGGGCAATAAAAGAATATAAACGGCTATAAATAAATTGTAGCTTAAATTTTAGCTATCTTGGTGTGGTTTTTGACAAAGACTACCCACTTCTACTATAATATTTTCTTGTTTGTAATTTTAAATTTAGGTAAATAACGAAATGACTAGCGAAATAAAAAAATCTTCCGAAACTAAAATGCTTAAAAGTGTTGAAAATTATAAAAACACCTTGACTAAAATCCGTACCGGTCGTGCTCATCCAGGATTATTGGACACCGTCCAAATTGATTACTATGGTTCAATGATGCCAATCAATCAAGTGGCTACTGTCACCGCCAGCGACGCCCGCACACTAACCGTCCAACCATTCGAAGCTAAAATGGCCGCAGCGATTGAAAAAGCCATTCGCGATGCCGACATGGGATTGAATCCATCAGCCAACGGTAGTACCGTCCGTGTGCCAATGCCGGCGCTAACCGAAGAGCGGCGTAAAGAATTAATCAAAGTAGTCAAAGGCGAAGGCGAAGAGGCTAAAGTAGCAATTCGTAAAATTCGCCAAAATGGCAACAATGAATTGAAAGCCAAACTAAAAGATAAAGAAATTACCGAAGATGACGATAAACGCGGGCAAGATGAAATCCAAAAACTTACCGACAAGTTTATCACCGAAATTGATAAAATGACCGCAGAAAAAGAAAAAGAATTATTAAAAGTCTAATTTTACGGTTAGCTTTAGAATCTGATTAAAATGCAATGCGGTCTCGCATTGCATTTTATTGTATAAACCGACTATAAAAATTAAACTATGAATTCAATACCACAACATATCGCAATTATCATGGATGGCAATGGTCGCTGGGCAAAAAAACGCTTTTTACCACGGGTTGTCGGACATGTCAAAGGCGTTACCAGCCTAAAAAAAATTGTCACCCACTGCGATGATCTGGGTGTTAAGCATCTAACGGTTTTTGCCTTTGGTCGCGAAAACTGGAAACGTCCACAGGAGGAGGTTTCATTTTTGATGCGTTTAATGCTCAAAAAATTAAATAAAGAACTTAATGAACTTCATCAAAAACAAGCGGTAATTCGCTTTTTGGGTGATCGTGAGCGGTTGGCGCCGGAATTTAAAGCCAGTTTGGAAGCGGCAGAAAAACTAACCGCCAACAACAGCGGCTTGAATTTCAATATTTGCATTGACTATAGCGGTCAATATGATATTGTTCAGGCCGTTAATCGAATTTTAAAAGACCGTCCACACGAAGTTATAACTGAAGAAATATTCCGCAGCTATCTATACACCGCCGGTCAACCGGACCCGGAATTGGTTATTCGCACCAGTGGTGAATGCCGAATCAGTAATTTCATGCTGTGGCAATTAGCCTATAGTGAAATTTACTTCACTCCGCTAGCATGGCCGGAATTCACTCCGGCGGCACTTGATGATGCCATAGAGTGGTACAATAACCGTGAACGCCGTTTCGGAAAAATTTCCGAACAATTATAGGAATAATTAATGCTGTTACCTCGTATTTCCACCGCCTTAATCTTACTTGCCATTGCTGCGGGTATCTTGTTCTACACTCCTGCTCATATATTTTCAGCTGCTGCATGGTTGTTATGTTTACTAGCCATTTACGAACTTACTAAAATGTATCGGTTTACACAATGGCAAAGCATTGCTACCGCTATAATTGCTACTGCTATTGCAATAGCGATTGCTGTATCAGCGCATGATTGTAGTCAAGTAATTCGGATTATTGCCGTGGTAACTTGGTGTTTTATGGTGCCGTTGATTCTTATTTTCACCCCTAGGAAATTCCCTAAACTTGCAATAATGATTTTTGCTTTGATGTTGTTTATTCCAGCTTATTACTCACTAACAGTGATTAATGCGCTCTTTGGTCCATGGCAATTAGTTAGCTTGATGGCGGTCGCGTGGGTCGCGGATACCGGTGCTTATTTTGTCGGTAAATCACTGGGTAAACATAAATTGGCACCGCGAATTAGCCCGGGGAAAAGTATTGAAGGTGCCATTGGTGGATTTGCGCTGGTGGTGATTTATTTACTTATTCTCAAATATTTCAATGCTGCAATTTATCTGCCTAAATATGGAACGGTGTTTAAATTTGCCTTTATTTTGACAGCAATCAGCATTGTCGGCGACTTATTTGAATCATGGCTGAAACGGGTAGCCCAAGTTAAAGATAGCGGTACTCTGCTACCTGGACATGGTGGAGTTTTTGACCGGATTGATAGTTTGATAGCGGTAATGGCAATTGCCTTTGCCATCATTCGCGGGATGATATAACATGAAAAAAATTGTTATTTTTGGTGCTACCGGCTCAATAGGTGTATCGACTCTTGAAGTATTGGCACACCATCAGGAAGAATATCAGGTCTTTGCCCTCAGCGGTTATGGCAATATAAAATTATTGGCAATGCAATGCCAGCAAGTTCATCCAACGTATGTATGGGTGCCTGATAGCGCAACCGCGCAACAATTGGCAGAACTGTTAAAAGAACAGTCCGCTTCAACGGCTATTTTGTACGGGGAAGAAAATCTGGCACATCTGGCCGCACATCCGGAAGTGGATGTCGTAATGTCAGCAATTGTCGGCAGCGCCGGACTATTACCGACTTATCATGCCGCCAAAGCCGGCAAACGAATTTTGCTGGCAAATAAAGAATCGTTGGTTGCCGGAGGCGCGCTAATTACCAGCACCGCTCATGCCAATGGTGCAACTATTATTCCGGTTGATAGTGAACATAGCGCAATTTTTCAGGCATTGCCTTTTGGTTATTCGTCATTGGATGAGGCTGGCGTTAGTAAAATAATTCTTACTGCTTCCGGTGGTCCGTTTCTAGATAAATCCATCGATAAATTACAGCAGGTTAGCGCAGCTGAAGCCGTAAAACACCCCAATTGGAGCATGGGGCAAAAAATTTCGGTAGATAGTGCCACTTTGATGAATAAAGGCTTGGAAGTTATTGAAGCTTATTGGTTGTTTAAAGCCAAACCCACCCAAATTGAAGTAGTGGTTCATCCGCAAAGCATCATCCATTCGATGGTTGAATATCGAGATAGCTCAATTATTGCCCAATTAGGCACGCCGGATATGAAAACGCCAATTGCCTATGCCTTAAGCGCGCCACAACGGATTATCTCCGGCAGCAGCAAACTTGATTTTCTCAAACTGCCACCACTAACCTTTACTGCACCGGATACTACCCGTTTTCCATGTCTGCAATTAGCATGGGATGCCTTGAAAGAGGGCGGTTGTGCACCACTAGTAATTAATGCTGCCAACGAAATTGCCGTGGCAAAATTTTTACAGAACCACATTGGCTTTTATGATATTCCGGCACTAATACGCAAAGCTTTAGATAAATTTAACGGCGTGGTCGCCCACTCGTTAGATGAATTATTGGCAATCGATAATGAAGTGCGGATTTTCTGTCGCAGCGTTAGTTAGTCTCAAAACACCGTACAATAAAGCATATTTAGGGCTTGGTTTTAATTCAAATCAAGCTCTGAAGTAAATATATTAGCGCAGTTTCACTGAATATAAAAATCAATCGCCTGCGATACTTGCGCGAGATAACCACCGCCAAATAAATTCAAATGATTTAACAAGTGATAAAGCTGGTAAATTTTTTCACGGTAAAAATAATCCTCAGTTAAGGGCTGCTGTGCTTGGTAAGCGCTATAAAATTCACGCGGAAAACCGCCAAATAATTTAGTCATTGCCAATTCAGCCTCCGGATGCCCATAATAAACGGCCGGATCAATCAACACTGGATTGCCAACTGAATCAAGCAAATAATTCCCCGACCATAGATCACCGTGAAGCAATGCCGGCAATTGTCCGTCATCGATGATAATTTTATGATAAATCTGCTCCAACCTAGCAAATTTTTTAGCTAATTCCCGGCTCAATAAACCGCGCTGTTCCGCTAACTGATATTGCGCTAATAAGCGGTACTGCCAGTAAAAATCACGCCAAGTCGTTGTTGTCTGTTTAATATCATTTAACTGGCGATTGCTGCCGATATAATTATCTTCATAAAACCCAAAGTACGGCGAAGAATGGCCATGCAACTGCGCCAATTTAACGCCAAAATCCTGCCAAAAATCGCGGTTCATTGCTGCTGAAGGAATAAATTCCACTGCTAACAAATTCGCAGAATAATATATGACCTGCGGTACCCGAATTACCTGTGCCTTCGATAATTCAATTAACCCATGTGCCTCGCTGGTGGCAAATGGATTATTCAATTTTACGACCACCTGCTGCTGATTGGCAAAAGTGACCAGCCGCGTATCGGCAATACATCCGCCGGTTAAACTATGGGTTGCTATTATTTTGCTATCAATTAGCTGTTCAATCAATTCATATTCATTCATTTGCCTCCCCCTACCCGCAAACCGTCAACTTGGTTAATTGGATTTATACTCTTCGGCTTTGAGGGTATCTCAATTTTGCCGGATTAACAAAACCACGCGCTAAAAATATCAGATGGCGGATAATATCCGATAGTAATTTGCCATGATTATGAAAATAACCACAAAAAATAATTACACAAGTAATAGCAGTTATTGTAAACTACCAGCCGTCAGTTTTGGCTAAAAAATCACGATTCAAGCCACCAACCAATCAAAAGGATTTATATGAAAATCATCACCGCAAATCTTAACGGAATCCGTTCCGCCCACAACAAAGGCTTTTTTGAATGGCTGAGTACTACAGCCGCAGACGTTATTTGTTTACAGGAAATTAAAGCCGATGCCAGTGTGATTCCAGCGGAATTATTTGATTTCAACGGCTATCATTGTGAATTTTATCCGGCACAAAAAAAAGGTTACAGCGGCGTGGCAATTATGTCGCGAATTAAACCCGATGGGATAATTGTCGGTCTAAATAATCCCGAAATTGATGATGAAGGGCGTTATCTCGAATTTCGTTATGGCAATTTAAGTATCGTTTCATTATATCTTCCTTCCGGCTCCAGCGGTGAAGACAAACAAGCCAAAAAATTCCGCTTCATGGATTATTATCTGCCGCTATTAAAGCAACAAACAACCCAACGTGATTATATTCTTTGCGGTGACTGGAACATTGCCCATCAGGAAATTGACTTAAAAAACTGGAAAGGTAATCTTAAAAATTCAGGGTTCTTACCTGAAGAGCGCCAATGGTTAACCGAGGTATTAAATTCGGGTTATAGCGATAGCTGGCGGCTTCTTTACCCTGAAGAACCCGGTTATACCTGGTGGTCCAATCGCGGACAAGCTTATGCCAAAAATGTTGGGTGGCGGATTGATTATCAAATAATCAGCAGCAATCTGGTACCGCTGTTACAAAGCGCGACTATTTATAAAGAACAGAAATTTTCCGATCATGCACCGTTAATAATCGAATATAATTACCAACTATCAACGGAGAATAAATAATGACCACAATAAAAGCCATTATCATGGATGGTGATGGTTCTACCATCACCCACGATAAACAATTACCTGAAAATCTGCGCCAATTAATCATTGCCAATCCGCACATCAAATGGATAATGGCAACCGGGCGCAGCCTTGATTTGTTGCGTTTACTGCCGATTATTGATTATCTGAGTCACGATACCCCGCATATCCTTGATGGTGGTTCGCGGCTAAACAAAATCACCGGCGAAAGTATTGAAGATTATTTTATGACTACCGCAGAATTAGAGCGCTTTTTCAAGCAATTGGAACTGGATAAAATCCATTTTTTATACTATTATCTGGATGATGAACATAGTTTTTTCTTTAGTCATGATACCGTAAAGTGGAAAGACCATTTAACTTTTTTACAGGCGCATGCTACTGAAGAAATTGAACAGTTCAAACACTGGTGCTATCAATTTCACCCGAGCAAAATATTTATCCGCGTAAAAGAGCCACTCAATCTGGAAGGATTAACCTGGCATCAAAATGAACAAAACATTGATCTAACCGCTCATGGTGTCAGCAAAGGCAGCACTTGTGTAAGATTGTTGAAACATTTGCAGCTTACACCGCAAGAAGTAGCCTTTGTGTTTAATGACCGCAACGATTTACCGTTGGTTGAACATCCGGAGCTGCAAAATATCACCAAGATAAAAGTCGGCGATTATCTACCGGAAACCGCCGCTGATTACCATGTGGCGACACCGCACGACGTAGCCGAAATTATTGAGCGATTGATTACAAAATAACTGAGGTTGCACATAAACATAGCTGGAATGCTACGGTTTTTTTTGCGGTGAAATGCTGATTTTAGATTTTCATCAGTGCGCCAAAATCAAATTTTACGGAATAGCCACTCCTTAAAGCGCGTATAGGGTGGATATTTTAGCGCCAGATCTGGAACAAGCGCGCAGTCAATAACTGACACCGGATTACTGAATAATTCAAAACTAGCTTTGCCGTGATAACGCCCGTGGCCGCTAGTCATTACCCCACCAAAAGGCAAGTGATGATTGGCAAATTGGTACAGTCCAATATTTATACCGCAGCTACCGGATTCTATTCTAGACAAAATTGAATCAATAAATTGTTGATTTTGGCTATAAATATAACAGGTTAATGGATAGCGGTTATTGCGAATAATTTCCAGCAGTTCATTTTGGTTGGTATAACTAATTACCGGTAACAACGGACCAAAAATTTCATGGTGCAGCAATTCCGATTCCGGCTTAATATTGGTAATTATAGTTGCACTAATCTGGCGAATAGTTTGATCATATTTGCCACCACAAATAATTTCACCATCAGCAAGATAGCTAACCAGTCGCTCAAAATGTGCAGTAGTGACAATATTACTCATTGCTCCCAATTTATCTAGCCCAAATTGCTGAATTGCTTGGCACAGCTCCTTTAACAACTGCGGATAAACCGCCGCCTCAACCAGCACATAATCCGGCGCAATACAAGTTTGACCGCCATTGAAAAATTTGCTCCACACCAGCCGTTTGGCAGTGATAGCCAGATTAGCGCTACTATCAATAATTGCGGGCGATTTACCGCCCAATTCCAAAGTATAGGGAATAAGTCTGGCGGCACACTCACCAGCAAGCAATCGACCAACTCTTGGCGACCCGGTAAAAAAGACATGATTAAAACTACCATGGCGAATTAAATCCGGCACAACTTGTAATCCATCACCGTTAATCACGGTAACATATTCAGGCGCAAAACAGTCACTCAAAAGTTCACTAATTACCGTTGCCACAGTTGGGGTTAGCTCTGAGGGTTTTACCACGGCACAATTCCCCGCCGCCAGCGCGCCAATTAATGGAGCCAAGAGCAGTTGAAACGGATAATTCCATGGGGCAATAATCAAGACACAGCCCAATGGCTGCATGGAGATATAACTGGTGGAACGAAATAGTTTTAATGGCGTAGCAACTTTGCGCGGCTTAAGCCATGATTTTAACTTGGCAATGGCATAATCAAGTTCACTGATTATCGGTGCAATTTCACTGGCACAAGCTTCCAGTCGCGGCTTGCCTAAATCAGTGGCTAATGCCGCTAATATTTTTTCTTCATTCACAACCACCGCATGGCGTAATTTCTTGAGCTGAGCTAAACGAAACTCTTTGGCAAAGGTAGCACCACTATCAAAATAATGCCGTTGTTTGCTTAAGCTGCTGATTAGTTGTTGCATCATTATTTGCCACCTATTTTCCTACGCGCTGATCTAAAAATGAGTTTCCCTGGCACATACCATCACTAATTAAACGCTGAATAAACTCGGGATTTCGATCAAGCTTACTCTCGTAATTTAATTCAGCTTGCAGCTCGGAAGACATTTCAATCATTGGGATATGATAGGGCTTATCAGCTTCATCACGAAACACCTTGGGAATTTTAATTTCCTTGCTAACTCCGTAGCGATGATTAAGATAGGATTTGCCTTCCAGCGCAGAGCGATAGGCACTATCAATTAAAAGATCATTTAAAAATTCGAGATGACTTAACCCGTGAAACAGCGACAAATTCCCCTCTAATTGTCCCTTGCGATTGGCAATTGCTTCAGGAGTATCGGGAATTGTGTCGCTGGTAGTTGAATCAATTTTAATTACCCACACTTCATCCGGCAAGTGCGATCCGATAAATTCAGGCTTTATCAACGCGTCAATTGGTGGATTATCGGAAAATAATCCATCCCAATAAGCACCATCGCCAATTGTGACTGCCGGAAATAGATTGGGAATACAGGCTGATGCCAATAAATGTTTAGCTGAAATAGTTTCATTGCGTGATGAAAATTTACGCAACCGCCCGCTTAAAACATCACAAGCCCCGACAACCAAATATGGCAAGTGCTCCTGACTGCAAAATTGATTCAAAGCGGCAAAATCCACGTGCTTATTGAGCAAGTATTCAAAATCGCTGAATTCACGGCGAAGTCCGTGAGAGAAAGAAGGGGTAAAAGAATTTGCCGACGGAGCTTTATTATACGCCGGCAGACGACCACTTAACACACCTTTGAGATAATTTATAATACTATCATTAAAAGCTAGTTCCCAACGATTTAAGGCGCTATTATCGTGCCAAAATTCATTTAGCTGATGGCAATCATCTTGTTGCAGCTGCAACGCCAACCATGCAAAAA
>JBPOJK010000086.1:0-12304 GCA_052033675.1 Pseudomonadota bacterium | reverse complement strand
CTTATATCTTAAAGGATGGCGAGGTATTGCCACAAGGTATGCAAAAAATACAAAATCATTTTTGGCTGCCATTCAGATACGTTGTTTGGTTATGTGGCTTAATATCTCATGACGACACTGTCTAGACGTTTTTTTCATTTAAATATTTATAGGGGTATGATCGTGAAAAACACAATAAAACTATTTGTTATTGCCGGAATGTTGGTTGGGTTGAGTTCTTGTGCTATATCGCCCCCGCTGAAAACTAATGTTATGGTTAATAAAAATAATACCTTTACCATGATGGCAATATCCAACAGCGAACCGAATGCCTTAAATGGTGGTATAGCCGCGGCAACCGAGTATTGTAAGAATAAAAATCAAACAGCAGTAGTTTTAAATAATTCAACTAAATATACTAGCAATGTTGACCAAAACACTAAATCAACGTATAATACGGTTGCCAACGCAGTTAACCTGAATTCGCCAACGGCAATCAGTAAATCTGGTAGTCAGCAATTAAATGATAATACGACAGTCAGTGGTTCGGTGGGATTGAAACCGTTTTTACCAACCATGAGTACGGATGAAGATTATACTTCGACTATCAACTTTAAATGTAATTGAAATTAAACTGGGAGTTTGCAATGAGAAAAATTTATGTTTGTGGTCTGATTATCTTGATTAGTGGTTGTGCCGCGCCATTGACAACGACGCTAATCCCTGAAGAAAATAATAGCTATACGATGTCGGCCTCATCAGATAGCGAAGCCGATGCTTTGCAAGGCGGAATGCAGAAAGTTACCGAGTATTGCCAAACTCAGGGTAAGACCGCTGTGGTTAGTTCTACTAATTCGAGTTATACCGGAGGGATGGATCCTGATGCTAAGCAGGCACTAAATACAATCACGCAGGCAGTGAATACTAATTCCTCATATTATGTACCGGGGCAAAGCACCAGTCAGGACTATACTGTTAAAATTAAATTTACTTGCAAATAATTAGACTTATTTAGCGCTGGTTATCAGTTGTGGTGCTTTTTGGGGGTGTGGTTATTTGTTTTTGGATATTTTGCAGTAATCAGTGGCTTGAGATGGCAAATGGCTTTGAGTTTATTTTAGTTTTGGCGAAAATTTGACGAAAGTAATTGCATTTTGCCAAAAGAATACTATATAATAAGTACCACATGGCGATGTCTGTGGATAGATGTTGCGTATAAATCAATGTTTTTTGTAAGTAGATAGGTGGGTTATGAATTTTAATAATTATCAACAACAGCAATATCAGATGGCAATGCCTTCTGCCGAAGTGCGCAATCAAGTTTTGCGTTATACTTATTTATTGCTGGCGATTTCAATGATTCCAACTGCGATTGGCGCGTTGATTGGGGTAAATTTGTCATTTATGTTTTTAGCAACCAGCCCAATTATGAGTATGTTGCTGCTGATTGGCGGAATGTATTTTCTGATGTTTATGGTGCAACGCAATCGGAATAGTTTTGCTGGTGTCGTGTGGTTGATGGCATTTACCTTGATAATGGGGATGCTGTTAGGGCCGTTATTTCAGGTGGCTTTGCGTATTCCAAACGGCAGCCAGTTGATTTTGTTGGCAGCGTTACTGACTTCGGCGGTATTTTTTGTGATGACGGCAATTGCTTTTACCATGAAACGCGAAACGCCATTTTTGACTAATTTTCTGGCAATTGGCGGAATTGTAATTTTCATCGCGATGATTGCCAATATCTTCTTGCATATGCCGGCGATGTACTTAATGTTATGTGGTGCTTTTGTAATTTTCTCATCATTGATGATTTTATGGCAGGTAAACCAGATCATCATTGGTGGTGAAACTAACTATATTTCGGCAACTTTAAGCCTATATGTAAGTCTGTACAATCTGTTTACCAGTCTGTTGCAGATTATCATTGCCTTGTCTGGCGGTAATCGTCGTTAATAGTGCCTTGAGCAATCAATAAGAACACCCGCTGATAAATTCGCGGGTGTTTTTATTTATGTAACATCAATCAGTTAATCAAACGGCAGCACGTTTGCTAAATCGAATTACGGCTGGCATTGATTGATGCTGCCAAAGTTTTACTAACCAGCTTTTCATATACTATCCGCTGTGGATCATCACTCTCTAAGTGGCGAAGTGCGTCTAGAGCATATTGTTGGATTAACACCAGCGGACGGACAATTTGCTCGCGAAAGTAGATTGACTTATGTTTAATTTGGTCACCGGCGACTAATTGATCATGTCCGCTGATTATCAATAATAGATGCTGGCTAAGCTGCGCTTCACCATAAATTTTTTGCCAAAATTCACCAAAAATTTCATCCTGTTGCAGATGGCGACTGATGGAGAAATCAGTATGTGCCAAGCTTTGCATGGCATTATCCAATAGTCCTTTAAATAGTAATGATGACTGGTACAATTGGCGCAACCGGGCAACATTATCCGGATTTTCATCAAGCAATTTTTTCAGGGCGCTGCCGATTCCGTAGTAACCCAGGATGTTTTGCTTCATTTGCATCCATGCGCCGCCAAATGGAATCGCCCGCAGGTCTTCCAGTCGTAATTTGCTGGCGCTTTTACGTTTTGCCGGACGGGAGCCAATATTGGTTTCGGACAGGTATTTTAACGGAGTTATTTGCTCAAGATAGTCAATAAAACGCGGATGGTTGCGTAATTCCTGATATGCCAGATATGAATATTCTGCCAGCTGATCAATTAACGCGCTTGACTCGGTGCTTAAGGTACTGTTTTCCGGAGTCAGTAAACGTCCATTTAAACCGGCACTCAACAGATGTTCCAGATTAAATTTTGCTGACGGAATTGTTCCAAAGTTGGCAGAAATGGTTTGTCCTTGAATGGTGAGCTGGATTTCGTGATCGGCAATCTCCTGCGCCAAACTTTGATAGAATGAATAAGTTTCACCACCACCCCGTGACGGCGGGCCACCCCGACCATCGAAAAATACCACATTAATGCCATGGGCTGCGGCCAACGAGCTTAAACGTTTTTTAGCTTGAAAAATCGCCCAATTTGCCATCAGATAACCGCCATCTTTAGTTCCATCCGAGAAACCGAGCATAATGGTCTGGCAGTCTGCCGCCAATGTCAGATTGTTGCGGTATGCCGGAGTATTGAATAAGGTTTGCATAATCGCTTCGGCATGTGCCAAATCATCAATGGTTTCAAATAACGGAATGATTTGCAGTTGCAGTTTTTTGTCGCTGCAGCTATGATTGACTTGGCTAATTAACCACAGAATTTCCAGAACACTGCTTACCGAATTGGTATTACTGATGATGTAGCGCTCAATGGCTTGATAACCATTGGTTTTCTGAATCATGGCGACGGTTTTGAGAGTTGAAATCAGCTCCCAGGTTTCTGGTGAAGTTTTAGCCGAATTATTGCGCAGAATCGGTTTATCGATGGTAGTTAGCAGCAATTCACAGCGAGCATTATCATTAAGCTGCGTATAGTCGCTGCTGATTTCACGACAGGCAAAAATTTCGCTGATTGTCTGCAGATGAATGCTGCTATCTTGGCGGATATCCAATTTGGCAAAATGAAACCGGAATAATTTAACTTTGAGAATCAGATTACGCACCTCATTGACAAACAGACCTAGATAGTTTTTTTCCAGTAGCGCAACTACGGCTTCCAGTTCCTGAATTAGCAAATCGGGGTTTGAATAGCTATCTTGGCGGATGCAGGCGGCAATAGTCGTCAATTTTTCCTGTACCTGTGGAAAGGTTAGACGATTTTTTAACTTCTGAAGGTCTTGATAGTATAGGCGGTGGAGGGCATTGCGTAATTTTGCTGCGACCTGCATGGTAACCTCGGCGGTAACAAAAGGATTGCCGTCACGATCACCGCCGGGCCAAAACCCCAACTCCAGATTAACGGTGTGCGGCGATAAGTTATTCTGAATCAGGGGTAGGACATTATAAAAAATATGCTCGAGATACCAAATGACGCTACCAGCTTCTTCTAAAGGGGTCGGTTTTTTTGAATTACCAAAGCGGGTCATTCCCATCTGTAAAAATAGATTGTGAATCTCCTGAATATCGTTGTTTTCAATTGCCGGAATCAAGTTGGCAATAATTGCCAGAATCGAATTGGGATAAAATTGGGTCGGATGGGCGGTTAGAACTAGCCGGGTTTTGTAGTTGTATAATAGGCTGCGTAATTGTTGTTCTACTTGCGGTGGCTGTTCCTGTAGCTGTTGCAGCAAATAATTAATACTGCCTTTGCCTGCCATATCGCGGACATTGGCAAAAGCGGCATCTTCCAGTGCGTCAAATAATACTACCTGCCGTTCAATGAATTGAATGAATTTGAATAATAGACCGTGGTGCCGCTCGCGGCTAACCGCAATCAATGCCAGGAAATCGTTGACAATTTGCGGTGCAGTTTTGCCGGCGCTTAGCCATTCTTCAGCCATTTTGGCAAAAATCGGTAATCTGGCACCAGCCTGATCCGGATCAGCAAAAGGCAAGCCCAGAAATAGTCCATTAAAAATCTGGTATTTAAGTAAAACTTCCTGCTCATACATTTGCAGTTTGTCATTTAAAGAATCCGCTAGTTGTGCCATGCTAACTCCCGAGAAAATGTATTTTCATTGATCTTTAATGCTCACTCCAGATATGCGCGTCTCGTGTTGTCGGCTTCTGGGAAATATATTTCTAATCCTACAAATCGGTACATTAAAAACCAAGATTCGCGGTTATTAGTTTCGAATTAGTGAAGTTGGATTTAAATGCAGATTATAGCAATTATTTCTGCAATAATTGTAGCTATTTATGTTATCCTTTAGCCTGTATCTGCTATACTCAAACAGATTCATCAACTGAGAATGATAAATCTATTAAAATATAGTCTTTAGCTTCGTTTAATTAATGTCTAATCCAGAACTTAAGCTTGTATCTGAGTACGAATTATAAAATTTATGAACATACTTCAATATCCCAATAGTCCATTCATTCTGCATCAACCTTTTGCTCCTGCCGGAGATCAGCCCGCTGCCATTGATGGTTTAACCGAAGGTTTGGCGGATGGTTTGCAATATCAAACCCTGCTCGGAGTTACTGGTAGCGGCAAAACCTACACCATGGCCAATATTATTGCGCGTACCGGACGCTCGGCGTTAATTATGGTGCATAATAAAACTTTGGCCGCGCAATTATATGCCGAATTTCGTGATTTTTTCCCCGAAAATGCGGTGGAGTATTTTGTTTCCTATTATGATTATTACCAACCAGAAGCCTATGTTCCACATAAAGATTTATTTATTGAAAAAGACTCGGCAATCAATGAACATATTGAACAAATGCGCTTGTCGGCAACGAAATCGTTACTGGAGCGTGATGATGTAATTATTGTCGCCACCGTTTCGGCAATTTACGGGATCGGGGACGAAGCGGCTTATCAGAAGATGATTTTGCATGTTAAAGAAGCCGAGAAAATGGAACAATCGGCAATCATTCGCCAGTTAGCCAGCATGCAGTATCAGCGTGCCGAAATGGAGTTTAAGCGCGGAACTTTTCGCGTGCGCGGCGATACCATTGACGTATTCCCTGCCGAGTATTACGATAAAGCGTTACGGATTAGTTTATTTGATGACGAAATTGACGGAATATTTCTATTTGATCCGCTTACCGGTAAAGTTGAACAACGCCTAAGCCGCTTTACGGTCTTCCCTTCTTCACATTATGTCACACCACGGGAAACCGTTATGGCGGCGTGTGAGAAAATTAAAGTTGAACTGGAAAAACGAATCAAAGAATATGAAGCTGCCGGTAAAACCGTTGAAGCCTATCGAATTAAACAACGGACTGAATTTGATCTCGAAATGCTCACCGAAATTGGTTTTTGCAAAGGGATTGAAAATTATTCGCGGCATTTGACCGGTCGGGCTCCCGGTGAACCACCGCCAACCCTGATTGATTATTTACCGGCAAATAGTTTGTTATTCATCGATGAGTCGCATGTTACTATTTCGCAAATCGGCGGGATGTACAATGGTGATCGCGCCCGCAAACAAAATTTGGTTGATTATGGTTTCAGACTACCTTCGGCGATGGATAATCGCCCGCTCCGGTTTGAAGAATTTGAAAGCCGGATGCCGCAGACGATAATGGTGTCGGCAACTCCCGGTAAATATGAAGAGGAACATCAGGATAATCTGGTTGAGCAGGTCGTTCGCCCAACCGGACTATTGGATCCGGTTATTGAAGTGCGCCCGGTAGAGTTTCAGGTTGATGATTTATTAAAAGAGGTCAAGCTAATCCGCGATAAAGGGCAGCGGGTGTTGGTGACAACCTTAACCAAAAAAATGTCCGAGCGTTTGAGTGAATTTTATACCGAAAATGGAATAAAAGTTCGCTATCTGCATTCGGATATTGATACCGTTGAACGGGTTGAAATTATCCGTGATTTGCGCTTGGGGGTGTTTGATGTTCTGGTTGGTGTCAATCTGTTACGCGAAGGCTTAGATATGCCGGAAGTTAGTTTGGTGGCGGTATTTGATGCCGATAAAGAGGGCTTTTTGCGCTCTGGGCGGTCATTAATTCAGACTATCGGACGGGCGGCGCGGAATAGTGAAGGGCGGGCAATTTTTTATGCCGATAAAATTACGCCGGCAATGCAGCTGGCGATTGATGAAACTGCGCGGAGGCGGGCAAAGCAAGAGGCGCACAATCAGTTACATTCGATTACGCCACAAACGGTTATGAAACCGATTAATGATATTATTGATGGAGTGTACAAAGAGGCGGTAGCCGATAAATTTGAAGTAAAATTGCCGGAACATTTAAGTGAAAAAGAATTAACCAAATTAATCAAACAGGTTGAGAAACGCATGAAAGATCATGCCATGAATCTCGAATACGAAGCGGCGGCAAAATGTCGGGATGAGCTTAAGGTATTACGTGATTTGATGTTTAAAAATTAACGATATGTCAAGAGGAAAGGTTGAAAATGAATAGTTTTATTATTGGTGTTGCTGGTGGTTCCGGATCGGGAAAATCGACCGTTACCGAGCATATTGTTAATGCAATCGGTAGCGAGCAAGTTGCGATTTTGATGCAGGACAATTATTATCGTGATCTTGGTCATTTAACTCCGGATCAGCGGCGGAAGGTTAATTTTGATCATCCGGATGCTTTTGATTGGGAACTAATGCGCAAACAGGTTGATGATCTTGCCAATGGGCTGCCAATTGAAATGCCAACCTATGATTTTACGATTGATACCCGCAGCGATAAAACCATCACGATTTTGCCGGCACCAATTATCGTAATTGAAGGTTTATTTACGCTGCTGGATGCCGATATCCGTAGTCATATGAGCTTGCGGATTTTTGTTGATACTGCCGATGATATACGCTTTATCCGCCGCCTGGAACGCGATATTAAAGAGCGCGGACGCTCAACTGAGTCGGTGATTAAGCAATATCTGGAATCAGTTCGTCCGATGCACCGTCAGTTTATTGAACCAACCAAACGTAATGCCCATATCATTATTCCACACGGTGCCAATAAAGCCGCGTTGGAAATGATTGTGGCGCGGATTCGGGCAGCGCTCAATAATGAGGAATTATCGGTGGCACAATATTTTGATGAGGTGTGACATGAAACCATTTATTATTGGTGTTGCCGGTGGTTCGGGATCCGGGAAATCAACGGTTACCGAACAGATTATTCATGCAGTTGGTGCTGAAAATGTAACTATCTTTATGCAGGACAATTATTACGTTGATCGTTCCAATTTAACCATGGGGGATCGCGATAAAATCAATTTTGACCATCCCGATGCGCTGGACTGGAAATTGATGGTTAAACAATTCGATGATTTGGCTCACGGCGTACCGATTGAAATGCCGCAGTATGATTTTGCGACACATACCCGCAAAGCGGAAAGCATTACCGTTGCACCGGCGCAGATTATGGTGGTTGAAGGAATTTTTGGGCTTTATGATGAAAAAATGTGCAGCCAGATGGCGTTGCGGATTTTTGTTGATACTGCCGGAGATATCCGCTTGATGCGCCGGCTAAAACGCGATATTAGCGAGCGTGGGCGGACGATTGACAGCGTGATTGAGCAGTATAGTAAATTTGTGCGTCCGATGTATAAGAAATTTGTCGAACCGACCCGGCGTGAAGCTCATATTATTATTCCCCATGGCTCAAATAAGGCGGCGCTGGAAATGATTGTTTCGCGGATTCATTCGGTGATTAGCGGGCATCAAATTCGGTTGAGTGATGATATGTTTTTCGAGGAAGAGTAGCTATTTTGATTTTTAAACTAGATGCAATTGCCAAGATAAAATCATCCCGGTTACATGTTAACCGGGGTTATTTTTACTCGGTAGCAAATTGATGTATTTGTTTTGTTGCAAGTGACCTAGTTGATATGTCTCTTTATTCCTTAGATGGATTGGGATTGTGAATAATTGCAAGACAAATATCCCGCCAGAATTAGCACGTGTTAAAATGCGCGATTATTTGCAAAGGAGATTTGACATGAACGGAAAGATGGAAATTGAGCTAAATCAGATTCAGGCATGCGCGATTATTGGCTGTTATTCGGATGAACGAATTAATCGCCAGGAGCTTACGATTAATTTACGTTTGGGTTTGGCGGAATGTGCTACTGTTGATGAGCTTGAGTCAACAGTTGATTATGCGGCAATCGGTAGTGAAGTTAAATATTTAGCCGAAAACAGCCAATTTTTATTACTTGAAAGTCTGGCGCGGCATATAGTTAAGGAATTATTTACCCGCCATGGGCTGATTCAGGAAATTACTATTACGTTAAGCAAGCCGCAGATTTTTCCGCTATTGGAACATCAGGTGTTTGTGAATTATCATCAGTACCGACACTATCCGGTAGCGATTGCTTTGGGTTCCAATCTCCATAACCCCCGCCAGCAATTAGTCAGTGCCATCGAATTTTTAAGCGAAATTATCGATGAAATTCAGGTTGCGCCGATCTATAAAACTTCACCGGCCGGGTTTAGTGAACAAGATGATTTTTTTAATACCTGCATTATCGGTCGCACGACCCTAAAACCACAGCAACTATTGGTAGCGCTTAAGAAGATTGAAAAACGCTTGGGAAAAATTGAACAGTTTACCAATGGTCCGCGGATTATTGATCTGGATATTATCTTTTTTGGTGAGCAGATCTTTGAGCAATTATTTTTGAAAATTCCTCATCCGCGGATGGCGGAACGTGATTTTGTGTTGCGTCCGTTGGCGGATATCGCCGGTTCATGGCAACACCCCGTGTTTAAGTTGAGCGTTGCGGAATTATTGGCACGGTTGAATGTTGATCAACGCTATATTTTACAGCGGGTTGACTAATGGAATTTTATCGCTTGGTTGCGCGGTCTCGTCAGGAGTTGCGGGCACAGTTGCGCAAATTGCCGCTGGCTAGTTATCGATATTCCAGTTGTTATCAGTTTTCCGAGCGCTGGTATTTACTGGTGGCGGCGGATGAGTGCGGGTCATTAGCAACGACAGATGATTTATGTAATATTCCAATAATTGCTCCGCTAACTTCAGCTGAAGATTTGCTGTGGGCGTGGGCTTATGCCGAATTGTGCCAGGATTTTAGTTGGCTTAAATATGAACAACAGGCAGAAAGCAGCGCGCATGGCTGTTGTTTGCGCCATGAAAATAGCGTAATTTATCGTTCTTTTTTGCCGCTAAGCGAAATAATGTTAATTATAAACCAGACCCCGGATTCATTTTCTGATGGCGGTAAATTTTATCGGCAAACGGATAAGACTCTGGCAGAAATTGAATTGGCATTACAAGCCGGAGTTAGTGTTATTGATATCGGTGCCGAATCAACTCGTCCGGGAGCGGAAATTTTGACGGCGGATATTGAAATTGCCCGGTTAACACCCTTAATAACTGGTTTGGCAGAATTAAAAACCCGCTATGCGTTTAAAATCAGTCTTGATAGTTATAAGGCGGCAACGATTGAGCATTTTTTGCCGCGGTTGGACATTGTCAATGATGTTTCCGGGCGGTTGCCGGCTGATTGTTTGCGACAGATTGCGGCGACGGGAAAAAGTTATGCCTTTATGCATAGTTTAACCATTCCGGCCGATTCACAGGTGACTTTGAATCCTGAGTGTGACCCATGTCGTGAGGTGCTGGAATGGGCAACCGCCAAACGGGATCGGCTCATTGAATTGGGATTTAAGGCTGAACAGTTGATTTGTGATCCGGGGATTGGGTTTAACAAAACTACTAGCCAGTCATGGTATTTGCTGCGGCAGATTGCCCAATTCCAGCAATTGGGGATTGAACTATTGGTCGGACATTCACGGAAACGCTTTCTGAATAAAATTACCACTAACGAATTTGCCGATCGTGATCGCGAAAGTGCTGCCATCAGTGTCTATTTGAGTGAACAGGGTGTTGATTATTTACGGGTTCATGACTATCGGGATTATTTAGCACAGGTCGTGGCGCGGAATCAGTTGCACAATAATCGAGGACGAGGAGACAAACTATGAATGTAAGCGCAATTTTGACTGAACTAGCCAATTTAAATCCGCCCAAGTGTGAATTTAATTCCAATTCGGTTAAGCAGGCGTTGCAGTTACTTGGCAAGCCACAAGATAGTTATCCGGTAATTCATATTGCCGGTACTAATGGTAAAGGTTCTACTGCGGCATTTATCGAATCTGGACTACTGGCAGCGGGTTATCGGGTCGGTAAATATACCAGTCCGTATATTCAGGAAATTAATGAATGTATCAGGTTAAATCAGCATAATATCAGTGATCAGGAATTGGCCGAAATTTATAGTGAGTTGAAACCGCAATTATTAGCGCAAGAAATCTTGCTCAGCTCATTTGAAATGCTGACGGTGATTATGCTGGTTTATTTTGCACGCAGTAAAATTGATTATCTGGTGCTGGAAACCGGCTTGGGGGGGCTGAATGATGCCACCAATGTGGTAAACAGCCAATTTAGTCTGATAACCAATATTAGCCTTGAACACACCCAATGGCTAGGGAATACCATGAACGAGATTGCGGCGCATAAGGCCGGGATAATCAATGGCGGGCGTTGTGTTATTGCCGATGATACTCCCGAATTAGTAGCTGCCGTGGCTAAACGCACCAACAACTGGACGAATGTACTTGATAAATACCACTATCGCAGTCAGCTAAATTACCGTGATTTTACTACCAGCCTGTGGTTTAATCGAACTGATGATGCGGTGGTTAACCCGGTTGAATTGGGATTATTTGGTCATTTTCAGGCGCGGAATTTTCTGTTGGCTTATGAGGTTTTACAGGAAATCGGCGTTGCGGCGGAGGTGGTTTTTAATTCGGCGCGGATTACCCGCTGGCCGGGGCGGTTGCACCGCTTGTCGAATTTTCCGATTATTATTGCCGATGCGGCGCATAATGCCGCTGGTTGTGCTAATTTGGTGCAATCCGTACAGGGGATGGTTGATCGATCGGACTGTGTGGTGCTGGCTTCAATCCTAGCGGATAAAGATGTGACCACCATGTTTGATTATTACGCAGCGCTGGGTGATAGCCTAGTTACCTGCAATTTGCCACAGCAGCCACGGGCACTGCCGGCAATGGCTCTTGCCAAGCTGGCACAGGGTAAATTTAAGAATGTTTATATTCATAATTCGCCATTAACTGCGCTGCAATTTGCCAAACATTTGGGCAAAAAAATGATTATTGTCAGTGGCTCAACTTATTTATTGAAGTATTTTGTGACGGCTATTTAAAGATGTTACGCATGATAAAGACTTTAGCGCCAAGTTATTGACTTTTCCTCATGGCATGCTGATTTTACCGGGGTTTTTCAGCGCGCAAAATTGTCAAACTCAATAACTTAGTGCTAAAATATAGATACGCGCGTAACATCAGCTAAGTAGCAGTGCGTAGAAACTTTGAGTAGCAAAATGTTATGAAAGAAATGGTGATGTCTAATTATGATCCACTATTGGGTGCTAAAGTTCAGCAGTTATTGCGTGAGCGTGGGCTGGAAAATCCACTGGATTTTCTGCAGATTGAGAGCTGGAGTGATTCTGCGCTGCGTCAGCAGTTAGAAACTAAATTTGCCGAGTTTATCGGGCTACTGGGATTGGCTTCCGGAGTCACAGAGTCTAATAAGATTGCCGGGCGAATTGTTGCAATGTACATAAATGAGCGCTTTAGCGGCTTGAATTATAATAATTTTCCCAAAATAACCTTACTGGAAAATGAATTCAATTACCATGAACCGTTGATTGCTGGAAATATTCAATTTCAGACTACCTGCGAACATCA
>JBPOJK010000199.1:0-11722 GCA_052033675.1 Pseudomonadota bacterium | reverse complement strand
TTATTTGCAGCCAACAATTACGTTTGCTTTGTCTAATAACAACGGTAACTTTGAATCAACGGTGTTAACCATGACGGCAGTTAATGGGAGTGCTGCTACTAGCTTAAGCGGCAAAGTGTGGGGTCTCAAAAACTGGTTGGAAAGTGTGCCGTTAAATCTAAGCAGCAATTGTACAGTAAATAGCAGTGACTACTCGCTGAGTTGTGATCTTAAAACTGCAAGTACCGGTAACGTAACTTACATCATGCCGAACTATCTGCAAGCCGGCGAGAGCGACACTATTCCGCTGCAGTTCAGTACCAATAGCGGGGAGTATGCTTATCTTAATCCAGGCTATACGTTTATTAATTATAGTATGCTACCGGCAATAACACGGATTTACCTGCCGCAAACTGGACAGTTATTATGCGTGGCTGGAACTACTTTTAGCGGAACATGTGCTTTGCCAATTATAACTTCACCAGCTGGTTCGGATGGTTATGGGCGAACGACTGCAGATGGATCTTACATCCCTTTTGGTGTTCCCTGGGCATATAACGGCGGAGGGGCGTTAAATCCAACTACCCGCTTTACCGGTGGTACGCAAGCGGATGGTACAACTGCGTGCCCAAGTGGACAGGAAGTACGGAATGACAACCTGACCGGTTTAATGTGGGTACAAAGTCCAACCTCGAATACCTATAAATGGCAAGATACTTCGGTTACACCGAATACCTATCCGGCACAGGCGGCAATTGATAGCATGAATAACAGTGATGGCTACTGTGGCTATAAAGACTGGCGCTTGCCGAATGTCAATGAACTGGCAAGCCTGGTCAATCAAGGTTCTGCAGATAGTTCTGAGTGGCTAACTAATAATACCCAAGGGTTTAGTAATGTGCAAGCGAACTACTATTGGTCGTCGACTACCTACGCGCTCAATACCGACTTCGCGTGGTACGTCAATATGAGCGACGGCAGCGTGAACGGCGGCGATAAGGCTAACGACAGCTACTATGTCTGGCTGGTTCGTGGTGGTCAGTGATTATTCGGTAATTTGATTATTCGGGCGGCGTAGCCGCCCGCGATTTGTGGAGAAAGTTATGGCTTACTATGAACATTTGCCGATTTATCAAAAAGCGCTGGCGCTGTGTGTTTATCTGGAAAAAGTCGTTTGCCATTTTAGCCGCTATCATAAGTATAACGCCGGTGCCGACCTACGCAAATTATCGCGGCGGAATATTCGCTTGATAATCAAAGCCAATTCATTGTTAACCGGAAGAGAAGAAATTTTATGGGAATTACGCGAAAACATCGAAGAGCTCAAAGTCTGCATGCGAATTTGTAAGGAAGTCGGCGCTTTTCGTAATCTTAATTCATTTTTATATGCCATGGAGGAGGTGATTGTTGTGGCACGCCAGAATGAGGCGTGGCTAAAAAGCCTGACTAACAAAACGGGAGCTGGCTACCCCCCCCCAAAAAAAAATAGTTAATTCAGGTGGCTATGTTGCGGTCAGAACTGGTTATTTTGCATAATCGGGTGTACCGGGTTTTTATCACTGTGCGCCGGTTTCACCAGAAATGGTATAAAAAAGTAGTTGATCATACCCTGGGCGGGATTGATTGATGAGATTAAGTAAACCGGTAAATGTGCAAGCGAACAACTATTGGTCGTCGACTACCTACGCGAACAATACCGACAACGCGTGGAACGTCAATATGAACGACGGCAACGTGAACAACGACAATAAGGCTAACGACAACAACTATGTCTGGCTGGTTCGTGGTGGAGAGTGATATGGAAATAGACAATATCTCACGAAATAAGATGGCAAGAGAAGAGTATATTTTTTCTTTTGCCAACCTTTATCGGCGCTATTTGGAGTGCCGCCAGCGCAAACGGGGTACGATTAATGCGCTTAAATTTGAGCTGAATGCCGAAGAAAACTTATGGCAGTTAAGTAGGGAGTTACAAGACAAGAGCTATCAGCCGTTACGGGCAGTGGTTTTTGTGGTGGATAAACCCAAGCTACGAGAAATTATTGCTGCTGATTTTCGGGATCGGGTTGTGCATCATGTGGCGGTCGAAAGGCTGGAACAAATTTTTGAGCCAAAATTTATCTATGACAGCTATGCTTGTCGTAAGGATAAAGGCGTTCATTGCGCAGTCGATAGATTGCAGGGTTTTATCCGTAATCTTAGTGGGCGCAATAAACCGCTGTATTATTTGCAGTTGGATATTGAAAGTTTTTTTATTAATATTGATAAAAATATACTTTACGGTTTAATTCGTAGTAAAACCCGCCAGCAAGATTTACTATGGCTAACCCGCGAGATAATTTTTCATAATCCGGCAGATAATTACATCGTTAAAGGGGATAAACGCTTATGGGAAAAAATACCCGCGCATAAAAGTTTGTTAAAAAGCGGCATTGTCGAAAAAGGGTTGCCGATTGGTAATTTAACCAGCCAGTTTTTTGCCAATGTGTATCTCAATGAATTGGATCAGTTTGTGAAACATCAGCTTAAATGCCGCCATTATTTGCGCTATTGTGATGATTTTATCCTGTTAAGCGATGATGTTGATGAGTTGGGCGCAGCGAAAACTGCCATCCGTGAATTTTTGCAAACCCGCCTGCAGCTGCAATTAAATCCGCGCTATGGGCAGATTTTACCGCTAAGTAATGGTGTTGATTTTCTTGGTTATATCGTTAACCGCGATTATAAGTTGGTACGCAAGCGGGTGATTAATAATTTAGAAGAAAAATTACAGCAATTTAAAAATAAATTGCTTGAAGAGCAAGGTAAAGAGCTGCGAATCCATTATGATTATCCGCAATTGCTTAAACTATGGGCGGTACTCTCGTCTTACCTGGGGCATTTTGCGCATGCCGATAGTTATCGATTGCAGCAGTCAGTGATTAAGCGCCATAACTGGCTGGCAGAGTTCTTTAGCCTGGACGATCGCGAAAGCGGCACAATCAAGCCACGAGCACGTTTTTGTCATCCTCAAATCTGGCGCAATATCGCTGAACAATACGGCTATTATCGGCATATATTTCCAGCAACGGTATTGTTGTTTCAGGTTGGGGCGTATTTTGAATTTTACGATACACCGGCGGTACTAGTATTAGAACTGCTACAGTTACAGCCATTGGCGGCTAATCATCGACGGGCGCTGTATGGGTTTCCGCTGCGCTTGGAGGATTATTATTGCCGCCGGTTATTAACGGCGGGTTTTACGTTGGTAGTTATTAAACAAAGCGGCATAATTATTCAGCGGCTGCATCAACGCTTGCCGCAATATAAACTTATTTATAATCATCAAGGAGTAAATAAATGAAGATGAAATTAATTAAAATAACTGGTCTATTATTGGCACTCGGTGCTCCAGGCGCTTATGCTGCAGCACCGGCACAAATTCCACAAACCGGACAAACCACTAGCTATGGCGCTGGCAGTGACGGAGCGTTACAAAAAGGAACGGTGGGAACTAATGCCAGCAGGCGCTTTGTCGCGGGTAGCGGAATTGAAGCTGACTGTATTACCGATCAGCAAACCGGTCTGATGTGGTCAAAAAACGGCATTATCGGTTTTGAAGCAAGCGACGGCGGTGGACCGATTACCCAACCGAATTATGCCAATACTACTGCTAATTTAAATACTTTAAGCTGGAGCAATGCGTTAGCTGCCGTTAGTAATATGAATAATGCCGCTAGCAAGCTCTGCGGACACTCAGACTGGCGCTTACCTAATCGTAATGAACTGCGTTCGTTGGTAAATTATGGACAATCAAGCATGGCGATCTGGCTGAATGGTATTGGTTTTAGCAATGTGCAAGCGAACAGCTATTGGTCGTCGACTACCTTCGCGTACAATACCGACTTCGCGTGGTTCGTCCTTATGTCCGACGGCCGCGTGAGCGGCGGCAATAAGGCTAACGACGCCCGCTACTATGTCTGGCCGGTTCGTGGTGGACAATGATTATTCGATTATTTGATTATTTGGCGCGCGTAGCGCGCCGCCCAAGATTGGCGATGGAGATAGCGAACAACTGAGTAAATGGTGCTGGGGACCAAGTTTCGGTTCCAATGCTATTCTCTGAGAGGTTACGGCTTTGGTTATTTTTGTTCCTATCTGTGTGCAGGAATGAACCGTGGGTCAAACTCAAGAAATTTGGTAGATTGCGTATTTGTGGGGTGGCAATGGGTGGATTCCCACCTACATCGGAATAGCAGTTTATTTATTATAAAGGTTTATCATGAAAAATTATCAATATTTATATTTGGTTGTGGCATTTGGAATGTTATTGGTGATTAATCCGGTATGGGCTGATAGCGCTACGGCGAATGCGGGCTTTCAAAGATTTGATAGTCAGATTGCTATTGGCAATAGCTGGGATTTTGGTTTGCTGAATAACGGACAGGTGTATCAAAACAATAATATTGGATTGACAGCTTCCAAATTGTTTGATAGTGGTGTTTATGTTAATCTTGGTGGAACCCAAGCCTATAATAGTACCTATGTTAATTATGCTGCTAATAGCATTGCGGCGCAAGTTGGCTATGGTTTTCTTGTCAATGAACGCGTGCTGATTATTCCCAACATCATGTTGACCCGCAGCCAGTTTAGTTCCTATAGTGCTGCCAGCAATCTCAATGATATTTTATACAGTGGAGTTCTTGGCGCAAAAATCGAATATTTACCGCTGGAGTCAGTGAAGTTAAGCCTTAGTGGCGGTTATGGCGTAGTTGGGCAAAATGGCACGTTTAATAACAGCAATGGCGCAACGGTTTATGGCGGTAGCGTTAATGTTGGCGGCGGTATTAGCTACCAACCGCTCATGAATGTTCCGTGGTTACTCAATGTCGATTATGGTTATAACAGTTATGCCGGTGGACTATTGGGACAAAGCAATATGATAATGCTCTCAACCGGCTATGCGTTCTGAGGATATAAATAAAATGTTTAAATTAATTGCAAAACCAGCTTTTACACTGCGACTAAGCCTTGCCGCATTTGTTTTTACCCTTTCAGGCTGCGGCGGGGTTTGTGGTGTTAGTAATGGCGGTAATAATCCAACACCTCAGAATGTCAATTTGCAACTAGATTATATCGGCAACGTTCCAGTGCTCAATGGTAGTGCAACTTCAAGCTATTTCTATGTTCATAATGACGGTGATAGCACAATTAGCAATATCAGTTACACGCTGGGGAATGCGGTTAGTTCTGCTACTGCCAAAACTAAAAATGCTTTAACTGTTAGTGGCGATGTCGTTGATGATCATGGTTTTATTCTCAAAGCTAGTTCTTTGACCAATTGTGCCGCAATTGTTGCACATAGTTATTGTAAAATTGAATTTACCACCCCTGCATTGACGCTCGGTAATCAAAACAATTCATTATTAAAAATTAGTGTAGCCGATGGCAATGGCTTTAACCATGTCTTTGACCAAGTCATAAACTATAGTTATTATAATGTCGAATTAAATAGCGGGGTTAACTTTGCGACTTCTGCCGATGTGGTGGCTAATATTACCAATAAGCGCTACATGATTGGCTATCTGGTTGGTGGTGGCAGCGGACAAACCTTTAATAATGTCACGCTGCAAATTAGTAATAGCGGTGCGATACAAATTAATCAGGGGTTTGTCAATGGACAAAGCATCGCCTCTGCTGAGATAGTTCCAGTAGAATTTAATGTCAATATTTTAACTGAGCAACCAACGCCGGTTAATGTAAGCCCGCAATATGTACTCAATAGCACACAAGGTACTAGATTAGCCACTCCACGAATGCCACAGGCAACACGGGTTGCCGCTGGGCAAAGCCTGTATGTCAGTACCAGTAGCCAAACCTCTTCGGCGATGGCGTTAAAAGTCGGAGTAGTGCCGATTATCCCAGCTCCGTCAACAAAAGCCAATGCCCCAACAATTTATGTTAGTAACTTTGGTGATAATATCAGTGGTTTTACCATTGAACCGGCTAGTACTAATGTCAAAGTCTATGCCAATAATTGTAGTGGAACCATTAAATCTAATGCTAGCTGTAGCTTTAAACTCGCTACTGACGCTAGTAGCAGCGGCAGTAGCGAGGTGCTATTTAAAGTTAATGGTCAAACAATCTTTAGTAAAGTGGTGTACTATGCACCACCAACACCAAGCGGTGATGAAGCAGTTCTAATTAGTACCACACCAATTAATCAAGTTATTCTGGAACCTAATCAGTCAAGTTCGGTGATTAATCTGGTATTTAGTAATCTTGGCAATTCTCCGCTAACCGATTTGACTTTCACACCTAAAAATAGTAGCAGCGGTACTACCCAACTAAAAATTATCAGCAATAGTTGTGACCCACGGATTGAATCACAGACCCAGTGCGTGGTACAAGTACAAGTAATCGGTGGTGCGGTTGGTGAAACCGGTGGAGTTTATCTTGATGTCGGCGGTAAGTCAGCAACTAGCAGCTTTACCACCCAAAGTGGCATAATTAATTATTCAATTGCAACCGGTAATCAGTTAATCATTACTAGTCCAGTCGGTGCCGAATCAACCTTGAATATTCTGGGTGATAATCAAGAAAGTGCCCAAACCACCTTTACACTACAGAATAGTGGAAGTACATCTATTGCTATCAAGTCAGTTTCCCTTGTCGGCATAGATGTACCATCTGCTTTAAGCATTAACAATAATACCTGCAGTAATAGTTTGGCTGCGAATGCCAGCTGCAATGTAACCGTTAAATATGGACCAGCGCAGCCGGAAAGTAATCTCAGCGGAATTGCCAATCTGCAAATCAATTATGGTGAAAGCAATAACACGCTAATTGGTACTATCAACTATAGCGTAATGGCATTAGATAGTCACTTAAAGATTACCAATGTTACAGTCAGCGGTTTTAGCGGTAGCGGAACACAGGCTAGCCCATATAGCGGCAGCGGCTGTAATGACACCCCACTAACTATGACAATTACCTATAAAAATATGTCGGATAATTATGTGGCACAAAATATGGCACTAAATATCATTGATGGACATGTTTCACCATATCTGAATGTTGATACTAGCGCGACCACGTGCGGCTATGGTGCGAATCCTAAAAATTTGGGAATCGGACAAAGCTGTAATTTAGTGCTAACTGCCAATCGCAGCAGCATGACTGATAACGCCAGTTTCAATCTGAATGTCAACTACCCAGCGGCAAGCTGGAATACCACCCAAGGTTTTATTAGCCAGAATAATTCCACTTATAATGGCAGTACTACAACTTATGCCAACTATACACAACCGGTATTAACCAGTACGATTACACCTGCGAGTGGACTAAGCTATACTCGGACGTTAAGCCAAACCTTAACCGGAGCGGCTGGTTGTAGTGATTTGCAAACCACCATTAGTGCAATTCCGTATGTTACGACGGCAATGGTAACTAGTGGCAACTGTACGGTAAATAATGATTTGTCATTAAGCTGTACTAATAATGCAGCTAATAGCAGTAATACGATAGTCTATACCATTGATAATACAATTCCGACTCCGAGTGATTTGTTTATGCAATTTACGCTGCAAACTAGCGGTAAACAGCTATGGTTTAATCCCAATATTCTGATGTTCAAAGTTGGTAGTTAGAAGAAATTATAGGCAAGGACTAGAATGAAAAATAAACTCCAACTCATCTGCGATTTTTTGATCGCAGCATTGCTCTCAGCCATGGTTTTAGCGTGTATATGTATGAGTATTTTTAACAGTGATAAGCCAATAATTACTGGCAATCATATAAAAATAAATAAAATCCTAACTA
This sequence comes from Pseudomonadota bacterium, assembly GCA_052033675.1. Lineage (GTDB taxonomy): Bacteria > Pseudomonadota > Gammaproteobacteria > Burkholderiales > UBA11063 > Aquella. Next base: position 3,943 of record JBPOJK010000199.1, on the reverse strand, counting down.
ATTAAAAGTATGTAATAAAATGAATAATAGATTGCTAAAAAGTGTATTTACTAGCCTAATTAATTACCGGTTGTTGACAGGTATTGCAGTAATTGGAATACTTACCGGTTGTAGCAGCTCAGGCGGGACGGTTGCAGATAACAACAATAATCTAACTACTGCCATTATGGTGGAGAAATCCGCTATTATTCCGGTTCTGGATGGTAAAGCGACCACTGCTGGGGTTTATATCCACAATACGACTAATAAAACTATCTCTGGAATTAGTTATGCTTTAGCACAAAATAATAGCCCAACTTCGTTAACAGTCAATGCTGCCAGCTGTAATAGCATTGCGGCTAATACTAGTTGTCTGTTACCTATAACAACTCCGGCAGTGACTAATGGTAATAGTGGTAACAATATTCTGGTGGCTAGCTATAATGGTCAACAGAGTAAACAATTGATTAATTATCGCTATGTCAATACCAACGATTATAATGGTGTTAATTTTAGCGATAATAGCCAGACTTTGTTTGGCACTAACGATTACGCTACGGTATATGTTTTTGCCGGTAAAGGACAATATTATAATAATATCGGCTTTAACCTAAACAATACTAGCCTAGCAATCAGCAGTGGACTAACTAATGGAACGATCACTATTCCTGCTAATAGCGTGATTCCGTTAGAAATTCAGTCCAACCAGAATGTTACCAGCAATCTGGTGACAGTAACACCGTATGTCCAGACAACCAGTAAAAATTTAGCTAAAGCCGTAGTCTCAGGACTGCAAAATAACAGCCAACTGCAAGTGGCAATTACGCCAACCCAGCAAGCCAATCTGCTAATGAGTGATGCTCCGGTTCTCACCAATAGCGAGTCAACCACTACCTTAACTATCTTTAATAACGGTAACCAAAGCGCCAGCAGCCTAAATCTAACTTCCGGCAGCGCAAATATAACAGTAACTCCAGCCGCAACTAATCCATGTGGTAGCTCGCTAGCTAGCGGAGCCAGCTGTAATTATACCATCAATAAGAATAACGCCGATAGTAATGGTAGTGCTGTACTTACCTTAGGCTATAATAATAGCATCTCAGCAACTAGTGCCACTCAAACCGTTTACTATTTAAACAGTAACAGTGAGCCGATGGTTTCAGCCGTTGCTACTCAAACTAATTTTAGCGAACAAGTTGCTACTAATCAAAATATAACTTTTAATATCACCAATAGCGGTAATGCACCATTAAGTAGTGCTAATATTACAACCAAAACAACTTTGGCACATACCAACCTAACTATCCAGAATAATACCTGTACTACAACTATTGCCGCCAACGGCAGCTGTTCACTACAAATTAATGTTGCGGCTTCCGGTTTGATTGACAGTGGAGTGATTTATCTGAACCTATCCGGTACTTACGTGGGAGTCACGACTAAGAGTTATAGCTTTATGAGTAAACCAGTCTATACTACGATAGTTGATACCAGCAATCCGACGGTAACTTCAACTACGCCGCAGGATACCGCAACCAGCGTATCTACCGCAACTGGAATTGTTGTTAATTTCAGTGAATCCATGACACCGACTACATTAAATAACAGCAATATCAAATTGCAGAAGCTCAGTGATAGCAGCACTGTGCCACTAACCTTGCAGGGAGTAAGTAACAATAACCAAACGGTAACTTTTAGCCAAACCAGCGGCAAACTAGCAGATCTAACCCAGTACCGAATCGTGATCAATCCCAGCCAGATAAAAGATATTAATGGCAATGCAATGAATAGCACTGTAACTGAATCAGTCGTGGCAACTTTCACCACCGGCGATACTACGGCACCAACGATCAGTAGCATAGCTCCAGCTAATGGTAGTAGCGACCTCAGCCAAAGCCCAACCATCAGCTTGACTTTCAGTGAAGCAATGAATCAAAGCACTATGACTACCAGCAATATCATTCTGCAAACCCAAGCAGGTACAGTGGTAGCCGGTACTAGTATCAGCTACGATCCGACAACCTACACCGCGACAATTAATCTGAACGGAACTTCGTTAAGCAGCCAAACTACTTATCAAGTAGTGGTCAATCAACAAAACTTAACCGATATATCGGGTAATCCCATGGGCAGCAACAGTAGTTATCTGGTTAGCCAATTTACCATCGGTGATTATACGGCACCGACTTTAAGTAGCACCGTTCCAGTCAATGGCTCTACTAATGTAGCAGTTGGATCAGTAATCAGCTTAACCTTCAGCGAAGCAATCGATACCACAACACTAACCACAACCAGCATAAAATTACAAAAAGCCAGTGATAGCAGCAATATCAGCTTAAACTCTCCAACTTATAGCAATAACAATCAAACTGTGACTTTCCAACCAACGACAAACCTAGCTGCTGGAGAGAGCTACAATATTGTAATTAATCCAAGCATAATTAAAGATGTTGCTGGGAATGCGATGGGTGCTGCAACCGCTCAGACGGTTAGTAATTTTAGTGTAAAACCCGCGCAATTGATCCCTAATTTTATTGGGGTACAAAACGGAAACCTCGCACAATCCACTGATGGTGTGAATTGGTCTCCATTAGTTAATGGTTCGCCAATAGTTTTTGATTATAGTTATAGTATTAGTTACATTGATAATAAATGGATGTTCGCCGGTGCGACTAGCGATTGTGGAGGAAGCAATTCTTATTGTACTACCGCATTCTCGGTGTATGATGGTTCAACCTGGAGTAAATCAATGATTTATGACGATGGCTCATATACCAATATGTTTTATCCGAATGGCGGAATAGCTCAAGGAGTAGGGAAAACTGTGGTTAATGGTGAATATTATGATGATCAATTCAACAATCACATTGCAATATTTGGATCGGCAAATTTGTCTACTTGGAGTCATGTTTATGCACCTTCTAATGTAGGCTCAGGTGTAACTGGGATAGCATTTGGAAATAATGCGTTCGTTGAAGTAAACTATGGCGGTCCAAGCCCAGTATTGCGTTCAACCAATGGAACGACATTTAGCGCGGTTTCGATAAGTGCTATTTATGCTTCCCCGTATTTGCATGATGTAATCTATAGTGGTGGGAAATTTGTGGTAGTCGGCGGTACTAGTGCCAGTACTGCAAGTGGAAAACCGTTAATCTTAACTTCTTCAGACGGCTTAACATGGACTAATAACAGCCAAACTTCACTGGCCGCTGGTTCATTATTGAACAATATTGCTTATGGCAACGGCACTTATGTCGCAGTTGGATATTATACCGATACGTCAACTGGTAGTATAACAAAAGGACTAATTCTTACTTCTACTGATGGTACTAGCTGGGTACAAAGAAACGATGAAAATATGTCTAAGGTTAATTTGTACCGTGTTGCTTATGGCTCAGGAAAATGGGTGGCTGTCGGCTCTGATTCTACGAATAATCCTTCAGTTATTGTTAATTTTACGTCTTCGGATAATGGCGTAACTTGGACTAAAACCTCGTCAACCAATGTTGTGGATTATGTAGCGGGTATTGGGGTATAAATAATTATATTGCCGCTGAAAATCAAAAGGGTACAGCGACTGGAGATGGCACCAATGTTACGCCGCGACGGTTTTGTGGATGACATTAATTAGTTGTTGCTAAAAAACATATATCAAATTGTTTTCATTAAATATAGTACTTGTTATAAGAGAGTAAATCTACCAAAAATGCTAAAATGATGCCCTAAACCTTGTAGATTGGGAGTACAAATCAAGCATGAAACCAGCACAAAGAAGCAAAGAATACCAACAGGATTTATTAAAAAACCAGCTGGTTGATTTAATAGAGATGAGCCACAGTCTAGACAGTGTCGTCATGAGATATTAAGCCACATAACCAAACAACGTATCTGAATGGCAGCCAAAAATGATTTTGTATTTTTTGCATACCTTGTGGCAATACCTCGCCATCCTTTAAGATATAAG
>JBPOJK010000181.1:0-3226 GCA_052033675.1 Pseudomonadota bacterium | reverse complement strand
AAAATCCGAGGTGTATATTAAAAACGTTGTCAATAAATTATCCCTATTTTCAGGCGTATTTGACTCTAAAAATAACAGTAAATAATCTATACATTTTAATAATAGGAAAGAAAATGGATTATTTTTTTCTAGTGGTTTCATATATTCAACGTGCTTATTTAGCTCCCCATAGATTAACTGTATAACCTTGTCATCAATCGTAAAACGCTGAGATAATTGATCTAGGTGATTTTTAGATACAAAATCAATAATCCTTTTGTCTCTACATAAGTTTTCATATTTTTGTTGTTCACTCATTTCACCGCCTCATCCAAATAATACGCCCATGCCTGCAACATTTCGCCCCGACGCTCCAGCTCTGCACTGGTGAAATAATGCGCTCTAATTCCAGTTAGTTTATGATTGACTGCCTTATCAATCAACTCATGTGGATAACCCAGCTCCGCCAATTTGGTAACGAATGTCCGCCGTAAATCATGCACTGTTAGATTATCAATGCCAGCTAACGCTGCAATTTTGTTTAATACTCGGTTGGGTTGTGTGTGGCTTATGTGTGATTGGTCTTTTTTAGCGCTAGGAAATACATACTCATTAATTACCAGTAACCTATCCAATAAGGTAATCGCCTGATCGGGTAATTTAATTAATAAATCAATACCGTTTTTAGTATCAATCAACTTGATTGTTTTTGCCGTCCGGTCGTAATTCGCCCATTTTAGCGTAGCAAGCTCCATTTTGCGCGTGCCCAGCAATAAAGTTAGCTTGATATAAGCATATGCAAAAGGTTCTATGTTGGAATTGTCCAGTGCCCGTAAAAACGCCCCCAGTTCTTGATTATTCAATACCCGATTACGCGGCTTAACGGTGTAGAAGTCATTGCTTAATCGCTCCAGTTGATTGGTGTCTGTAATAAATTTCCGATAGGCAAAATCTGCCAGTTGCTTTATTTTGCTAAGGATTATTTTAGCTTGTGCCGGATTACCATTGTCTAGGATTGGGTTTATTATTTGCTGAGTAACTATTTGTGGGGTGATTTCCACCATTGGAATATCTGCAATTGGTTTTAGGTGGCGATTAAAATCGTATTGTAGGCGTTTTTGGTAATTCGGCTTAGTTTGTGAACGTTCCAGCCACTGATTAAATACCTGTTGTAGTGTAGTTAGTCTTTGCGCTTCTTTGGCGCGGGTTTCTACCGGACTAACCCCGTCTTTAACCTGAGATTTTAATTGTGCAGATTCTAGCCGTGCTTTAAGTAGTGAAATAGCGGGATAACTGCCGATGGTAATAAATGAAAATCTGTACCCTGATTTTTTGCTGGCATCCGGCATGGCAATACGATACAACCATGCAGCATTACCAGTTTTGGAATGTACTCGTAGCCACAGATTATTACCAATGGAATAAAATTTATATTTAGTATCCGGTTCTTTCTGGGATTGCCGGATGTATGACTGGATTGTTTTATCGGTGATAGTCATAATTAGCCCTTGTTAGTATAGTTGTTAGTATAATTTTTCGCCATTCCTCTATACTAACCAAGGACTAATTATATTACCTTTTTAAATGAAGCGTTGAAAATATTGAGTTTCTATATCGCAATATGTTTGTAAATTTGCGATGTTACTCTTCTGCAAATAGTATATCAACAGATGCATCTGCTGAATACAGTTTATTCAGCGCCTCGGCTAGCAGTGGTTCTGACTCCAGTAAAGGATTAACTTCTACAGGAATTGCAGTAACTGATACGTGGATATATAAGAAAGATTCGAATATCAAACAAGGGACTTTGCGCATGTCTAAAACTGGACTTAAAGCGCTTTCCAAATATTTTACTAGTCTGAAAGAGGCTGGAAATGACCCAGTGGCAAAAGAAGCCGCCGCAGCGAAGTTTTTTAATGGATGCGGTGATTCTGTTGTTGAGGGAGTTCATGGTGGGTTTAAGGCTGAACTCACACTTGACCTAACGACATCTTCGGCCTCTGAGAAAAGTAGCTTTACAACCAAAGCAGCGGCAGGACTGACAGGGATTGCATCCGTCTCAACTGCAATTGCTGGAGAGAATAGCAGTTCTAATTCCAAAATTAGCGTAACTAATGGTATGTATAATACTGATGATGGTCTTGTTGTAATGTCTCAATACGAAAATAACCTAAGCAGCTGTAGTGTTGATTCAACGACTGGCGGATTAACCCAAGGATGCTATGATCTACAGGCGGATTTTAGTCGATATGTAACCGCGGTTGAAACTGCGCTTACGTCTACGACTGGACAATTACCGGGGATTTTGCCTCCTTCGGTTACACCTATTTATCAGGAATTAGATAATAATATGAATATACAAGATCAGTATGAAGATTATGCATTACAGCGAGGCGATAGTGTTAGCGATAAAGATTGGGATGCCGCAGTCAAAAATTTAAAAGATAACATGCTGAAATTTAACAAACAATCGAATAATTTGGCAAGCGCTTGGTTTAAAGAAAACTCTCTCAACAGTCTTTTAACTACGTTTTCCAGTTCCATGTCTGTCAATGATAATAGCCTTAAGACAAAATTTGACTCAGCGGTCAGCGCAACTAGCGATGTGTTAACAGGTGCGGCTAATACTAATAGTTTAAAAGACATATTGGATCACTATTGTTTAGTTGGACAGTGTGTTACAAATAGTTCCACTGATTTCTCTGGTTCATATCAAGATGCGCTTGATTACATGAATAAGAAAAATGCTGAAATAGATCCAATGGTATCAGGAATTATTACGCCACTTAAAGCATCAGTTGTGTCTTTGGCTCAGTCAGTAGAGTATTACGGCAGCTGTGGTAATGATCGAATTCAGATAAGGTGGCCAACAAAAGCTACTACGTCACCAATTAAGAAAGTAATCTTTGACGGACAGGAGTTTGATAATGGAGTGTCGCAAAGTATCTCAAGTTTGTGCAGCGGAGTGTCGGATGGTACTCCATCGAAAAATTATGCTGGGTATCTCGTTACTAACGATGGGTCAAATGCACGAGATTACATTCCATTTTTCATAAACATTAAACACAATGATTCATATGTTAATGTTGCGCTGTCGCAAGCTGCTAGTGTCGATAAATTTAGTCGTTTTAGTCCGAATACAGTTATTCCTGTAAATCTTTGGGGTGGTTGGGATGCCGTAGCTGCGCTAGCTAAAACGTATTAAATGAATTAAATTAACGGAGGCGTTGTTAAATTTTATAACTAT
>JBPOJK010000055.1:0-2269 GCA_052033675.1 Pseudomonadota bacterium | reverse complement strand
TTAGTCGTTGGTCTATATTTACAAAAATAGCGTTTTCTTGAATTTTATTAAGACATGGTAAGAAAACCTCCAACTTGTTTAGCAACCAACTCCCAGCAATGAAAAATACTTCATATACACATGAAGTACAATTTTAATTTATTCTTCGTTTACTGCCTAGTAGCATTTTTGCATAAAGCACTATCCATATTTGCCACTGCCGGCAATAGCGTAACCATATTTAATCCAGATAAAATTTGCTGCCCAAACTCACATTATTCCCACTTAAGCGATTTAGTTTTTTCAGCCGTACCTCAGGTATGCCGCTTAATAAGCCAATCCTGTATAACGTATCCCCCGGGCGGATAACAATATAATGCCGTCCGGTCGTGGTTACTTGGGTACGCTGCTTTAATTCAGCAGGGGTTGTCATCGGTGTTACGATCAGGACATTTTGATTACCCGCACCACTGCTTAGCACTTTTGCCGAAGAGGTTATCGCTACGGTTGCGGCACCTGCCGCAGCACCGGCCGTTACTGCAACCGGAGCTGCCGATGCTGCTGGTGTTATTACCGCCGTGGCAGCAACTGGTGCATTAATTGAATTATTTGTAATTGAAATCGCTGGTTTCGCCGCCAACTGACTGCTATTTTGCTCACTAGCTGATGCCCCTAAAGAAGAATTAGCAACTGAATGCGGTGCCGAAAAATTAACCTGCAACCCCAAAAAGGTCGCATTGGTGGTTGCAAAACTGCCGGGCTGTGAAGTAAACGGAACCCATGTTGAATTTTCCAGATATAAATTCAAATGATCACTAACCGCCAGTGACGTTCCACCGGTAAATTGTCCGACCCAGCTAGTTGCGCTGCCCGGTGCATTATAGATTTCCGGACTACCAATAGTACCGCTCCATGCTGAATAGCCAACGCCGCTACCGGCTTTAGCATAGAAGCTCCAATTATCAGTTACCGGTAAGATACCACCCAAATTCATAGTAAAGAGATTATAGCTATCATACCAGCCCCATTGGGATGAGGGTAAGCCCGTCCACTGCGCATCCAAAGACAGATAACGATTAAAACGATAGCCGCCGGTGACACTGGCCGCGGCACTACCGGTTGGTAAATTGGCAATAGTCCCGCCACCGGCACCCAGCGAAAGATACGCGCTGGAATAATCCACGTTATTATCATCCGCAATCACGGAGATTGCCAAGCCAGACAAACTACCAATCAAGATTAATCTCACAACCATTTTATTCATAAAAACCTTTCATATTATTAATTTTTCACACAACCTCATTAGCACAAATTTGATTATTGATTTAAGTAAACATCCTCCTGTACCTCATATCAACCGATTAATTCCCGAAATAATTAATAATTGTTATCGAATGCGGCATCCAACCAACTGCACCAAACGCACTTTCACTACAAGCTGCAAAAGAGCCATTGCTATTTAATGGACAAATTGCCAGCTTATTGTTGCCTTCATCGGTAACGTAGGCATTATTGTCATAAAAAGCTAACGACGATGGCTGCCAGTTATCCGGTTCGCCGCTACTAAGCGCATTATTGCAATCAACCAGCGTACCATCGAGGGCAAGCGCACATTGATAAACATGATTATCCAGAGTGCCCAGCGAAGCAACATAAGCGTAAGTTATGCCATTAGCGGCTAGATGAAACGTAATTCCATTGGCAGAAATACCATTTTGCGCCAGCGTAAAACTACCCAGAGTACCGTTAGAACTTTCACCGGCAAAGTAAATATTGTCATACAAAGAATCACTGATATAAGCATAACCATTATTAAAAGCGATATTGAATAAAGCTGCATTCAGACCGCTGGTTAAGCCGCTGCCGGTTGACACACAGCCGCCAAGCATGCCGGCAGATTCGAGATTGCAGCGATTAACTGCGACATTCTGATAATCCAGAACATAAATAAAACCATTCTCAAGCATGATACCGGTGGGCTGCATATTTGCCGGAATTCCACCATTTGAAATCACGCAGGTCTGCAAACTACCATCTGGGTTTAGATTGCAACGATAGACAGCGCCATCGCCGCCATTTTGATTGTTGGTGGTATAAATATACCCATTGCTATTGGCACTAATATTATATGGTGTCCACTGACCACCACTGCCGCTACCGTTACTTGACAAACAACTCCGGACTGAGCCATTACGACTAATCAGGCAGCGATAGATATTATGCCCGCTGATATCGGTAATATATGCCGCCAGCAACGAAACCTCAAATTTCAAACTGAGACTGGCAAAAT
>JBPOJK010000172.1:0-25126 GCA_052033675.1 Pseudomonadota bacterium | reverse complement strand
TGAAGAATGGTTGAAAATCCAAGCCTGTCAATAATTACTCTAAATAATGACCAAGGTGGTAGCTAACGCTACTGCCTTTTTTTATATTGATAAACTAAATTTGTTATAATCCAAACTTGAAAATTAATATTGTATTGGTAGTAAATAGTTCCTTAAATTTGTTTGAGGGTGAGGATGCAAAATGAGCGACGATAAAAAACAAGGGGTGAAGTTACGCAACGAAGATAAGTTGGCACGGATTCCGATTAAGGTGGTACCGTTAGCTGAACCACTAAAAAAGCCGGAATGGATTAAGGTTAAATTACCGAGTGGTGAAAATTTTAATCGGGTGAAAAATTTATTGCGTGAGCATAAACTGCATACGGTATGTGAGGAAGCCAGTTGTCCGAATATTGGTGAATGTTTTGACAAAGGTACCGCAACTTTTATGATTATGGGGGATATTTGTACTCGACGCTGCCCATTTTGCGATGTTGGACATGGTCGTCCTAATCCATTGGACACTAATGAACCCAAAGAGGTTGCTCGTTCTGTGGGGATTTTGCAGCTAAAGTATGTGGTGATTACCAGCGTTGATCGCGATGATTTACGGGATGGTGGAGCCAGTCATTTTGCCGAATGTATTCGTGAAATTCGCACCACTCGTCCGGAAACCAAAATTGAAATTTTAGTTCCGGATTTTCGCGGGCGCTTAGAATCAGCATTAGAGATTTTGCAACAAACGCCGCCGGATGTTTTGAACCATAATTTGGAAACCGTTCCGCGCTTGTATAAGGCACAACGACCAGGTGCTGATTTGCAACATTCGCTAAACCTACTTAAAACTTATAAACTAATGTGTCCAACTGTTTCAACAAAATCCGGAATTATGGTTGGGTTGGGTGAAACCAATGATGAAATTCGTGAATTAATGCGTGTAATGCGTGAACATGACATTGAGATGATTACAGTTGGACAGTATTTGCAACCATCTAAACATCACTCGCCAGTTCTACGCTATGTAACACCGCAAGAGTTCAAAGAACTTGAAGAATATGCTTATGAGTTAGGTTTTAAACATGCGGCGGTTGGTGCACTGGTTCGCTCCAGTTATCACGCAGATTTACAGGCGCATAATGCTGGTGTTTAGGGCGTTGAAATAATAAGCTGTTTCAAGGATGGAACCGATGCGTGTTACTAAAATTACCGTTACTGTGTTACTGCTGGCTTTGATGGGAAATGGTTTTGCCGAAAAGCTTACCAAACCTTGTACTTTGGTAAGCGGAACAATTGTTCAAAAAGGGCGCAAGCCGGTATTCCAATTCTATAATGCTCGTCAATTTAGTAATAATGGTTATCCAATGAGTCATACCCAATTTTATATTCAGGATGGCAATGGCATGACCTATAAAATTGTAGTTGATAATTTGTTTTATAACTATGTAAGCAGTGCTCAGGCGAACCTGAATAGCGATGGTGGTATTATTGCAGACTTTACTCGACGGTTCCCGGTTGGTAGCCCGGTAGAAGCTTGTGGCAAGGTTTATCAACGCACTAACACCATGGCGTTACACTTCGTTCACCCTAGTGGTTGTGATAAAACTAAATTTGATGGGTTTTTACATATAAACGGAGCTGACGTAACTGGTAATTTAGCCTACTGCGGTAGTTGTGCTTGTAAAGTAAGCTATAATTAATTCACTGGCATATATGATGTTAATCTTAGAGGCTTAATTTTATCGTAATTATTCTGTTGTTGTATTTACCTTATGCTGGCACTTAAGCAGGTTTTTTATACAGCGAGATGATTATACGGGAGCACTTAATCATGGCTGAGTTATTTGCCGATCTCGAATTTAGTAAAGTTTTATTAGCTGTAATAATTGTATTTTTAATCGGCTTTTTCTTTTTTAACCGTATTACCGTTAAACAGTTAATTATCTTTATTTTGCTAGGCTTCGCGATCGAACACGAGTATCTTAATTTAAGAGACCATCCTGATGTCAGTGTCACTATTAACGGCTATAATTTTGCCGAATCTGGTGTGAAATGGGTAAAACAAAAAATTTATAATAGTAATTAAAGGAAATGATTTAAATTTATGAATGATGCAAAAAATCAATTTATGGTTGTAATTGAATCGGTTGACTATGAGGGTAAGGGTATAGCTCGAATTGATGGCAAAACGGTTTTTGTCGATGGCGCGTTGACTGGCGAGGAAGCCATTATTGAGATTGTTAAACGGAAAACAAATTTTGATAAAGCGCGCTTACTTGAAATTATTAAACCTAGTCCGCAGCGAGTAGAACCGGAATGTCCTCATTTTAGTCTTTGTGGCGGATGTTCGCTACAACATATTAGTTTTGCCGAACAAATTCGGATTAAGCAACAGGTATTGATTGATAATTTACAGCATATCGGTAATGTTAGTGCTGATTCAATTATACCGACGCTATCTGGCTATGCTTGGGGTTACCGGCATCGGGCACGGTTATCTGCACGTTATGTGGCTAAAAAAGGCGGAGTGCTGGTTGGCTTTCGTGAGAAAGCATCGCCGTATGTTGCCAATATGGATGAGTGCCGCGTATTGCCGAGCACTGTTTCAGCACTTATTCCTGAATTAAAACAGTTGATCAGTGGGTTGTCAATCTACGAGCGCTTGCCGCAAATTGAAGTGGCGGTTGGTAATAATATTACGGTGTTAGTATTACGAAATATGCAAGATTTAACGCCGGGCGATGAGGAAAAAATCCGAGATTTTACCGATAAACATAACCAGGAACAAAAATGGTTGCAAATCTGGTTACAACCAAAAGGACCTGATAGTTGCTATCCGTTTTATCCATTGGATATGCCGTCTCTTAATTATCAATTGGCTGAATTTGATTTGGATATGCCGTATTATCCAACTGAATTTACACAGGTAAATCCATTTATAAATGCCGAAATGGTAGCTTTGGCGATGCAGTTATTGGCACCGGAAGCAGATGATCGAATTGCCGATTTCTTTTGTGGGATAGGTAATTTTACCTTACCAATAGCCAGAAGCGCTAAGCACGTAATCGGTATTGAAGGCTCAGAAGCATTGGTTGCGCGGGCTTTGCAAAATGCCGAACATAATAATTTGGCTCATAAGGTCAGCTATCAAGTGTGCAATCTCTTTACTGTTGATAGTGAGTGGTTGGAAAAATTAGGCCAGTTGGATAAGTGGTTGATAGATCCACCGCGTGATGGCGCTGCCGAGTTAATTAATGCGATTACACCCCAAACTGCACCGAAGCGTATTGTTTATGTGTCTTGCAATCCAGCGACACTAGCACGGGATGCTGGGGCTTTGGTTCAAATTCATGGTTATAAGCTATTACAGGCTGGAATTATGAATATGTTTCCGCATACTTCGCATGTAGAATCAATTGCGCTGTTTGAACTATAAGAAAGTCAAATTTTTAATTAGAAATTCTGTGGTTTTTTACTACACTCAAGAATGGAAATCCGCTAAATAAGCGGATTCTTTTTTTATTTTTGGTGATTTGATAATTTTATCCATCAAGCGGTGCAAAAATCATATAACCACAAACATGAAGTATATTATAATTGCAAATTACGCTTTTCATATTCCATTGACGATAGCATATATATCTATGTAGTGTGAAATCATAATATTATAATAATCAGAAAAAAGGGAAACAACAAATGGCAGAAATAAAATATCCTCGCGGCGTCATTGCGCTATCTTCGGTCGAAATGTGGGAGCGGTTTAGCTTTTATACCATGCAGAGTTTATTGGTGCTGTATGCCGCGGCAAAAATCAGTGATGGAGGCTTGGGCTGGACTAATGCTCAGGCGCTGTTATTAACTGGTTATTATGGTGCATTGGTCTATGTTTCACCCATTTTGGGCGGGATTATTGCCGATAAAGTTATCGGTCGTAAAGTTTCAGTGTTGTTGGGCGGGATTATTATGATGTTCGGGCATGCCTCATTGGCATTCCACGGCGAAACCATGATGTACATGGGAATATTGTTATTAATAATTGGTTGTGGATTGCTAAAACCAGCAATTAGTGCGATGGTTGGCGAATTTTTTCCTGCCAGTGAAACATCGCGTAAAGAATCGGCGTTTGCAATTTTTTACATGTCGATAAATATTGGCGGCTTCATCGGCCCGATGATTGGTGGCTACGTTCAACAGGAAAAAGGTTTTGGTTGGGCTTTTGCGATGGCTGCATTTGGGCTTTTCATCGGGGTGGTTAATTTTATCGTTGCCAGCAAACGTAGTTTAAAAGGCATTGGCGAAATACGAACCAAAGCCGAGAAAAAGTCGACTACAACACCATGGACTGGCAATGAAAAAATAAAAGTGACAGTGTATTTAGTTCTGTGCGTATCTAATATTTTTTGGAATATTATTTATGCCTTGCCATATGGTTTGCTGACTCTGTACGCGGATAAAAATATTGATCGCCATGTGGGTAGCTTTACAATACCGGCAACGTGGTATTTTGGCATGTATGGTTTATTGATTATTATTTATTCGCCATTAGTGGCATTTTTTTATCAAGGTTATCAAAATAAATTTGGTCGCGATATTACGCTAAGTAATAAATTGGCAGTGGCCTATTTATTAATCGCCGCTGGGTGTTTTGTATTATTGCCGTTGGTGAAAGCTATTGCGGCAAATCCACACTTTGTTGGTAGTTCATGGTATTTGATTGGATTTTATACCTTGTTTGCTTTAAGTGAGTTGCTAACGGTTCCGGTGTTATTATCTGCCGCGACGACGTTTGCACCACACGGTTTTTCGGCAACGTTGGTTTCTTTGAACATGGCTATTTCATGGGCAATCGGTGCGTGGTTGGGCGGGGTTTTTGGTGCAATGACTCAGGATTATAATCCCGGAACTATTTTCACATGGACAATCGGATTATGCTTTGTTTTTGCGATCGGGCATTTTTTAACTAACAGAAAAATTGAACAGGTGATGTGGTCGTAGATTGTTATGGATAATATTATTGTTTTATGTGTTTTTGTAGCACTAATTTTAAGTGTGTGGTTGCTTCCTGCTGTTTATCCAGTAGTTGCCGTAATGTTAATCGCAGGATTAACGGCCTATGCCGGATACATGAGTTTTTCATCGTGGATTGTGTTGATGATACTGGCTATAACTGGTTATCAGTTACTGCAGCAGGATGGTAAAAGAAATATTTTATTGCGGCTTAATATTTTATTAATTGTCTTTTGGGCACTATGGAGTGAAGATTTTCAGGCTTCGATAATTTCGTGGACGAATTATTTTCAAATGCTCACGGTTAAATATCCCATTGTGGTACAAGTAACCTTTGAAAAATACTTTGCGGCAATTTTATTAGCTGCATATGTTTTAAAACCGAGAATTAATTTAAATTATTGGCGGCGCGGATTTTCCGGTACGTGGGAAGTATTATTGCTTTTGTACATCGTGTTATTGATTCCTTTAACGGTTATATTATATATATTTTCTGGATTACGGATTGGTCACTTAAGTTTGGTGCAACTAATTTTTTCTTTGATAATAATCTGTTTTACCGAAGAAATACTGTATCGGATGATTTTGCAAAACTGGTGTTATCAAATTTTGCGTGGCTATTCGCGCTCGTTAGCTTCGTGGCTGGCGATTGTAATTGTAAGTTTAATTTATGCATTATTCCATATTGAGTTGGGGCCGATGGTAGTAGTAATATATTTTTTTATAGGCAGTGCATATGGATATGTTTATCAAAAATCGGGTAAAATTGAGGTAGCAATTTTAGTTCACTTTGCAGTGAGGCTGACTTTTGGATTAGTAGTGGCTTTTTATGCCCATAATTATGCGCATATTAATCCGTTATTAATAAATTAGTTGCTACCGGTTTGATTGTTCTCTGAGTTTGATTCGTGGGTTAGATTTTTAAAGGAGTTATTATGAGCGTTGTAGAAATTAAAGTGCCGGATATTGGTGCCTTTACAGATGTTAATGTTGCGGAAGTTTATGTAAAAGTTGGTGATACGATTGCAGTTGATGATAATTTAATGATGTTGGAAACGGATAAGGCGACAATGGAAGTGCCCGCTGATAAAGCTGGTAAAATCGTTGAAATGTTGATCCAAGTTGGATCAAAAGTTAGTGAAGGTAGCGTGATTCTTAAAGTTGAAGCTGATGGCGCAGGTGCTAGTGCACCGCAAGCGGCAGCGGCAACACCTGCACCTGCTGCGGCTCCATTAGTAGCACTACAGGCATCAGCAGCTCCCGCGGCGAGTGAGGGTGAGATTGTTTGTGATGTGATGGTTTTGGGTGCTGGTCCGGGTGGATATACCGCAGCATTTAGAGCGGCAGACTTAGGTTTGCAAACGGTGTTAGTGGAAAAACATGCGACCTTGGGTGGTGTGTGCTTAAACGTTGGTTGTATTCCATCTAAAGCATTGTTACACGTGGCTAAAGTTATCAACGAAGCCGATGAAATGAGCCATCATGGTGTTAATTTTGGTAAACCACACTTGGATATTGATCAAATTCGCGCGTTTAAATCAGGTGTAGTTGGTAAACTGACCAAAGGTCTGGATGGTTTGGCAAAACAACGTAAAGTTCAAAAAGTTCAAGGATTGGCTAAATTTACTTCTCCTTATACCATTGAAGTTGAAACCGCTGAAGGTAAAAAAGTCGTTCGTTTTAAGAATGCAATCATTGCTTCCGGCTCGCATTCGTTTAAAGTACCGGGATTCCCGTTTGATGATCCACGGGTGATTGATTCAACTGGCGCTTTGGCGTTAGAAAATGTGCCGGAGAAATTTTTGGTAGTTGGCGGTGGTATTATTGGTCTGGAAATGGCTGAAGTTTATGGCACACTGGGTTCTAAAGTAACTGTGGTTGAATTAGGTGATGGTTTGATTCCTGGTGCCGATCGAGATGTGGTTAAAGTGTTGGAAAACCGGATTAAAAAACGTTATGAAGCAATTTATACCAAAACTAAATGTGCCAAAGTTGAAGCTAAGGCGGATGGAATTTGGGTGACTTTTGAAGGACCAAATGCGCCAGCTGAAGCTCAACGTTTTGATAAAGTTTTGGTGGCTGCTGGTCGTCGTCCTAATGGTAAAACCATTGGGGCTGAAGCCGCTGGCGTGATTGTTCAAGATAATGGTTTTATTCCAGCTGATAAACAACAACGCACGAATGTTTCGCACATTTACGCGATTGGTGATGTGATTGGTCAACCAATGCTGGCGCATAAAGCGGTACATGAAGGACGGGTTGCGGCGGAAAACTGTGCCGGAATGAAATCATTCTTTGATGCACGAGTTATTCCTGGTATAGCCTATACGGATCCGGAAGTAGCCTGGGTTGGTGTTACTGAGGGTGAAGCCAAGGCACAAGGTCTAGAAATTGAAGTGGGTAAATTTCCATGGGCAGCCTCCGGTCGTGCTTTGGGTAACGGTCGTGATGATGGTTTCACTAAAATCATTACCGATAAAAAAACTCATCGGGTGATCGGTGCCGCAATTGTCGGTGCTGGTGCTGGTGAATTATTGGCAGAAACTTGTTTGGCAATTGAAATGGATTGTGATATTCATGATGTTGCTTTGACGGTTCATGCTCATCCGACATTATCTGAATCAGTTGCTTTTGCCTGTGAAATTGTTGATGGTTCAATTACGGATCTATACATGCCGAAGAAAAAATAATTTCATGGATTGGTAATTTAATAAAAAGCAGACAGTTGTCTGCTTTTTATTTCTTAAATATTACTGACGTTAGATAAATGAATAGAAATCAAGGGGGATAATATGACAGAAAAGCATCGGGTACCAAGAGCGCAGATAATTGCGAAGGCATTGGAATTTATTAACGATTTACATTTTCATGAAGCGTCGGGACACGATAATGAACATATTTTGCGGGTATGGGCGATGGCGAAACGGATTGCTAACAGTGAACCGCTGGCTGATGAATTTATCGTTGAATTGACAGCGCTATTGCATGATGTTGATGATTATAAACTAAAATTGGGCTTAGGCGATGGTGAAAATGCGCTCCGCTTTATGCGTAGCATTGGAGTTGATGACGAGATTCAGGACAAAGTTTTGACAATTATTGGCAGTATTGGCTTTAGTAAGAGTGGCTTTAATCCCGAATTACCCAACCTGGAAGCCAAAATTGTTTATGATGCCGATAAGCTGGAGGCTTTGGGTGCGATTGGGGTGGCTCGAGCATTTGCCTATGGTGGCAATAAGCAGCGTAAATTATTTGAACCAAACCGTTTTCCGGATGAATTCAATTTGGCTCATTACCGCGAACGGTCGATTTTGGGCGGCAATCACACTATTAATCATTTATTCGAAAAATCTTTAAAATTACCCTCAGTCATGCAAACCCGACTTGGGCGCGAAATTGCCTTAAAACGCCAAGTAGCGATGCATAGCTTTTTACGCGAGTTTTTTATTGAACAGAATCTGGATCAATGGCAGATGCTGCTAAATGAATATACCCGGGAGGCACGATGAATAAAACCGAGATACTTTGCCAAGTTCGAGATTTTGTTAAAAGCCATCATGCCCATGATTATTCCGGACATGATTTTGAGCATGTCAAACGAGTTGTACATTTAGCAGATAAAATTCTGGCTAATGAACCACAGGCGGATGCGTTGGTAGTCCAATTGGCGGCATGGTTGCATGATGTTGATGATTATAAGCAAAATAATGGTGAAACCAATAATGCTGAGCGGTTGTTAGTCCAATTGAATATTCCTGATGGAGCGGTTAAAGCGGTACTGTTAGCCATTGATAGTATCGGTTTTAGTAAAACCGGTTATAATCCGCAATTACCAACATTGGAAGCAAAAATATTATATGATGCCGATAAATTGGATGCGATTGGTGCCAGCGGAATCGCCCGGACCTTTGCCTATGGTGGTAACAAGTGTCGTCCTTTATTTCTACCGGAGGTATTACCGCCAGCAACGCTCGATTTGGAAGCTTATCGTCAAAATGCGCTAACTGGCACCAATCATTCGATTATCCATTTTTTTGAAAAATTATTACGTTTGGCAGCATTGATGCAAACTAAAACGGGACAACAGCTAGCACGAGAACGCCAACAGCTGATGATAACTTTTTTGGAAAATTTCTTCAGCGAGCAGGATTTAAGCGAGTGGACGAAGCTGTTGCACGAAAATTTCTAAAAAAATTTGGCAATAAAAAGAAACAGTGCTATAATCAAGTCTGTACAAAATTTTTGAAAGGACTGCGGATGAAAAAAACACTTTTAGCTTTTGTGGTATTGGGTGTAAGCAATGTTTTTGCGGCATCAGCAACGGTTCAGGCAGCGTCCCAGCAGGCAATGACAGACTGTTTGAAAACCAAAACGCAGGCCGAATGTAATGCGATCCAAAGCGCAGCAGAGAAAACCGCTGCAAAAGCTAAGTCTGGAACTACGACTCCAGCACAATAATAAGAAACCGGTTCTGTCACGAACCGGTTTGCCATTTCTAGTTGCAATATTTATTGCATATGCCAACCGTTAGTTAAGATCATTGCCTGACCTGTGAGGACATTAGTTTCCATCCCTGCCAAGAATAATGCCGCATTTGCTACATCATCAACAGTTGTAAATTCACCATTAACGGTTTCGCCAAGCATGATTTTTTTCACCACATCTTCTTCACTGATTCCCAAGGTTTTGGCTTGTTCGGGAATTTGTTTTTCCACTAGCGGTGTTAAAACAAAACCTGGGCATAATAGATTTGAACTAATATTATGTTCAGCACCTTCTTTAGCAATTGAACGTACGAAACCTAATTGCGCGTGTTTAGCCGAAACATAGGCGGCTTTATTTTTAGAAGCTTCAACTGAATGAACTGAGCCGGTTACTAAAATCCGACCGCCGGTTTTTTGGGCAATCATTTGACGCATGCAGGCTTTGACCGTCAAGAAAGTTCCATGTAAATGAATGTCAATCAAGCGTTTCCACGCGCCAAAATCAAAATCAACAATTGGCGAAATGGTTTGAATTCCGGCATTGCTAACTAAAACGTCAACTTTGCCAAATTTAGCAACTGTCGCGGCAACTCCAGCATTTACTTGTTCTTCGCTGGTTACATCCATTGCTACCGCCAACGCTTCGATTTTATAGCTGTCTTTGATTTCATCGGCAACGGCTTGAGCTTGTGCCAAATTTAGATCGGCAATTACTACATGACTACCGGCTTCGGCAAATTTTTCTGCCATGTGTTTGCCGATACCTGAAGCGGCACCGGTAATAATTGTAACTTTTCCTTTTACATTTCCTAGCATGATGGTTCCTTTCCAACATTAATAAGAACCATTAGTTTAACACAGCCTGAACCAACTGCGTATCACCGTAAATTTATATCTATTGATTTATTTAGAATAATTCTGGTTGCGGAGTACTAAAATTTTCACTTAGATCAAAGCTGACCCCGATTCCCAATAACCGGATTTCGGGGTTGCTGGTTTTTAGTAATGCTTGAGTAAAAAGCTGGTGAAAATTATCAATGCTGATATCAGAGCCACTTTGTTCGCGGGTAGTTTGGCGAAAATCGGCAAATTTGACTTTACAAAATAATGAATGGATCGGGTGGGTAATTTTGCTTTCCTGAAGCCGGCGGCTAAATTCTTGATAAAGGTTAATCAAAATATTTTCAATTTCATCGATGGTAATATTTTTGGCAAAGGTTCGTTCAATGCTCAGCGATTTGCGCGGGCGATTGGGATTAACCTGACGATTATCAATTCCGCGAGCTTGATAGTATAGCATAGTACCAAGTTTGCCAAAATGCTGGGTTAACTCGGGCAGCGGAAATTTTTGTAAGTCACTGCAATTTTCAATATTCATTTTTTGCAGTTTTGCAGCTGTAACTTTACCTACACCAAATAATTTTTTAACCGGTAACTGGTGGATAAAATCTGCGATTTGTTGGGGTTGTATTACTAAAATTCCATTGGGCTTATTCCAACCGCTGGCAATTTTTGCCAAAAATTTATTGCTTGAAACTCCGGCGGAGCAGGTTAAATTCAGTTCACTATAGATTTGGGCACGGATTTTTTCGGCAATCCGGGTCGCACTGCCTTGCTCATGCGGAGAGTTACTGACATCAAGGTACGCTTCATCCAATGCCAGCGGTTCGACTAGATCCGTATAGCACTGAAAAATTTGCTGGATTTGACGGGAGACTTCCTTGTATTTAGCAAAATTAGGGGGAATTATGATTAATTCCGGGCAGCGTTTAAGGGCATAAGCGGTCGCCATTGCCGAATGTAAGCCAAACTTACGCGCGACATAGTTACAGGTGCACAGAACCCCACGCCGGTCGGCGCTGCCACCGACTGCGACCGGTAGATCTTTTAGTTGCGGATTATCGCGAACTTCCACAGCGGCATAGAAACAATCCATATCAATATGAATTATTTTGCGATTGCAATTACTCGGGGCGGAGAGATCAGAATTATTTGGATTCATAACAATAATTCTAGCATGTTAAAATCATGGCTATTAAACTTATTGGACAACTAATTGTGATTATTATTGAAAATGTTTTTTGGGATTTGGATGGTACCTTGATTGATAGCGAAGCCATTCATGAGGAAGCAGGCGATTATGCGATGGAAATTATGGGAGTTGCCAAACCCGCACTGGCTATCCCAACTGGTTTGGAAAACGCGGCGGGGTTTGAGCTGCTATTTGGGGTTCCGGTAATTGAAGAACCACAATTGTTTGCCCGCTTTGAGGAATTAGTGGTTGAATATGCCTATTTGCGGATTTCGCGCGAACAACAAATTACACCGGCGGTAGAGTTATTTCGCTATTTTGCCGAAATAGGCGTGCCGCAATCGGTAGTCTCCAATTCGGGACAGTTTTTGGTTGAACATAGTCTGCGGCAATTGGGTATTTTGGAATTATGCGTTGGTGTTTTTAGCCGCGATAGTGTCAGCCACGGTAAGCCCGATCCGCAATTATATCGTAATGCCTTAGCGTTACATCATGCTACGCCTGCCACTAGTCTGACTTTTGAAGATAGCCGTTCGGGAATTTTAGCTGCCAAGGCTGCGGGTGTAAATGTTATCGGCGTTGGTTTAGCTAGTCACGAATATCAGCCGGATCACATTTGTTTGCCGGAACAAGCGCATTGGCTGGCACAATTAAATGATAAATATCTATTTAGGGGAAAAAGATGAATCCGGAATTTATTAAACAGCTGGGGAAAATGCTCGATAAACAGCAAATCGTTAGCGATGAATTGTTGCGCTATGCCTATTCTACCGATGCCAGCATGTATCGGATGGTTCCACAGTTGGTGTTATTGGTAAATAATGAAAGTGAAGTTCGCAAAATTATCCAATTAGCCGCTCACTATAATGTCAAATTAACTTTTCGCGCGGCAGGAACCAGTTTATCTGGGCAGGCGGTTACCGATCAAGTCTTGGTGGTGCTACGTCATGATAGCTGGCGCAAATATGCGATTTCAGCACAAGGTGATAAGATTTGTTTGCAGCCGGGAGTAATTGGCAGTGATGCTAACGGCTGGTTGGCAAAAATTGGGCGGCAAATCGGACCGGATCCGGCATCAATAAATACCGCCAAAATTGGTGGAATAATTGCCAATAATTCCAGCGGGATGTGCTGTGGTACCGCGAAAAATTCATACGCGACTTTGGTTGATTTGCGGGCGATTTTTGCAAATGGCGCGTTATTGGATAGTGAAAATAAACAGAGCATTAATAATTTCTATCAAACCAATCCGGAATTAATTAACGGAATTATCCGTTTGCGGGATGAAATTAATGGCGATGAGCAGCTAAAACAATTTATCCGCAAAAAATTCAGCATTAAAAATACCAGTGGTTATAGCCTGAACGGTTTTTTGGATTATCACGATCCGATTAAAATTATTGAACGGCTGCTGGTAGGGTCGGAAGGAACCTTGGGGTTTGTTAGTCAGGTTACCCTAGAAACGCTTCCGGTTGCCAAACATAAGGCGGTAAACCTGATTTTTGCGACTATTGATGAGATTATCCGTCTAACCGTAGCGCTAGCCGATGTCGCGGTTTCGGCGATTGAGTTGCTGGATTCGGTATCTTTAAAATCGGTGGCACATATTCGCGATTTGCAACCATACCTGATTGAGATTAGTGATGAGACTTGCGCGATAATGCTTGAAATTAGTGCTGAAAGTGAAAAGCAATTGGCAGAGCTGGCGGATAGTGCACAACAACAAATTGATAGTGCACAAATTATTCATCAGAGCGGATTTGTCAGCGATAGCGCGGCGATGACTACCTTGTGGAAAGCCCGCAAGGGGGTATTGCCGACAGTTGCCGGTAATCGTCCATTGGGTTCAACGGTATTGATTGAAGATGTCGCGGTTCCATTGGATAAATTGGCAGCGTTGATTAAAGAGTTGCAGGAAATATTTGGGCGTTACGGTTATTCCAACGCGGCGATTTTTGGGCATGTTCTGGCTGGGAATATCCATTTTGTGTTGACACCCAATTTTAATATCCCACAAGAATTAAGCAACTATGATCAGTTTATGCACGAACTAGCGGTGGTGGTAGGTGAGAAATATCAGGGTTCATTAAAAGCCGAACATGGCAGCGGGCGGAATATTTCGCCGTTTGCGGCGGTCGAATGGGGCGAGCGCTGTATTGATATTATGTGGCAAATTAAGCAGCTTTTTGATCCGCAGGGAATATTTAATCCGGATGTAAAATTGACTCGTGATAATACGCTGCATTTGAAATATCTCAAGGATTTACCGCCGGTTAATGAAGCGATTGATAAATGTATGGAATGTGGCTTTTGCGAGCCAGTGTGTCCATCGCGGAATTTATCGCTGACTCCGCGGCAGCGTAACGCAGTTGCCCGCAAAATTTCTACTTTGACTGGTGATGAAAAAGAACGCTGGGAGAAAAAATTTGCTTATTATGGTGTAACCACCTGTGCGGCAACCGGAATGTGCCAAACCGTGTGTCCGGTTGAAATAAATACTGGTGATTATATGCGCCAGTTGCGTAAGCCGCAACTTAGCCGCCATTCGCATGTTGAATATATCCAGCAGGCTAAATCGCAATTAGGATTAGGTAATCGAATTGCCGGTGTAATGGGTCCTGAGATATTGGCAGGCTTGACGTCGAGTTTGCAACGGGTAATTCCGCTCATTCCTACCTATCCCGAGACAATGCCGCAGGTGCAGCGTGAGCAATTTACTGCGCAGCCAAATAATTCATTAACTGCACAGGAGTTGGTCTGGTTGTTGCCATCCTGTCCACAACGAATTTTTAAGCCACGTGCGGGTAAAAGCGATTATCCAACTTTGGAATTGATCCATAAAATGGGCTTTTCAGCGCAAATTTTGCCGCATTATCAGGAAAGTTGTTGCGGGCAAATTTATCATTCCAGTGGCGATAAAACTGCGCAGGCAACGGTACAGAATATTTTGCGGAAATCGATTCCAGTTGGGGCGGTGGTAGTGAGCGATAATAGCTCCTGTGCCGGATTTGCGGCGGATAATGATTTACCGATTAGCGATATTAATCAGTTTCTGGTTCAACATTCGGAGCGCTTGACTATTGGTAAAAAATTTCACAAAATAGCCGTTCATGTTGATTGCAGCAGTGCCAAACATGGTTTCAATAACGGTTATGTTGAAATATTGAAACGCTGCTCGGATGAAGTGGTGTTTCCTGAAGGAATCAAGTGCTGTGGTTTTGCTGGTGATAAAGGTTTTTCGGTGCCGGAATTAAATGCTAGTAGTTTAGCCGGACTGCGGGCTCAGGTTCGCGATTGTGAAGTAGGGGTGACCTTCAATCGTAATTGTCAGATTGGCTTAGAAAAACACTCGGGGATTGAGTATATTTCATTGGTTGAATTAGTGCTGGAATGTTGGCAGAACCAATAGGAGGGTGATGATGGATAAAATAATTTACCAAACGGGAACGATTAATTCTTTATTGCAGGGCGTGTATCTGGGTAATAAAACGGTGCAGCAGATTTTGCATTATGGTAATTTTGGCTTGGGAACTTATGATAATGTTAATGGCGAAATGATTGTTTGTGATGGTGTTTGTTATCGTGCTAATGGACAAGGACAATTGGAAGTAGCCAATCCCAAAAGTTATACTCCATTTGGGGTAGTGACCAAGTTTTTATCACAGCATCAAGAAGAAATCGGGAATTATGATTTTCACGGCTTGGAACAACATTTGCTGAGCGTTTTTCCATCACAAAATCTGGTCTATGCCATTCGGGTAACCGGCAAATTTAAGATTGTTAATCTACGGAGTGAAGAGTGTTTCCGGAATATTGAAGGGCAGAAGTTGGCGGATGTTCTTCCCAAAATGCAAAATATGTTTGATTTGCAGCAAGTGGAAGGAGTATTGGTTGGCGTCTGGTACCCGGAATATATGAGCCGGGTTAATGTTGCCGGATTTCATTTTCATTTCGTTGACAATGCCAGACAAAGCGGTGGTCACGTTTTCGGTTTTGAGCTGGAAGCGGGAACTTTGGATATTCAGGCACTGCATGATGTTCAAATCAATCTGATTGAATCGACCGCTTTTGAACAGGCAGATTTGGCGGGATTT
Source organism: Pseudomonadota bacterium (assembly GCA_052033675.1). Taxonomy (GTDB): domain Bacteria; phylum Pseudomonadota; class Gammaproteobacteria; order Burkholderiales; family UBA11063; genus Aquella. Next base: position 9,533 of record JBPOJK010000172.1, on the reverse strand, counting down.
CACGCTGACTCGGTGGCGGCGGTGGAAAAAATCCGGACATAGCTAATAAATTTTGAATTATAGTGGTGGATTTTAGACAAAAAAATTAAGGGAGTAATCAAATATGAGTCAACAACGATCATTAAGTGCGGCGCAAGTATTGGTTGAGAAATTTATCGCCTATGGCATAGAATATATCTTTTTTGTTCCCGGAGCATCAATTGATCCGATTTTAGATGTGTTGCACGATAAAACGCAGCCTAAGCTGATTTTGTGTCATCATGAGTCAACTGCTGGTTATATGGCTGCCGCCTATGGCAAAATTACCGGTCGTCCGGCAGTGGTGATGGCGACCGCCGGTCCCGGTGCAACCAATTTAACTTCAGCAATTGCAACCGCCGAGAGCGAAGAAGCGCCAATGATTGCCATTAGCGGGCAAATGAGCAGCCGGACGAGTTTTAAACCGACTCATCAGGTGATTGATGCCGCGGCGATGTTTCGTCCAATCAGTAAATGGAGTCATGAAGTTTCCAATGTTGAGACTTTAGCCAGCGTTTGGGATTTAGCTTATCAACAAGCAGTTTCAGCGCCCGGTGGTGTGGTTCATTTGGCAATTGCTTCAGATGTTTTGGCGAAGCCAGTTGTAGGTGATGTCGATTTTGGCTATAACCCACATATGGCAATAAGTTATGCTGGTGAACAAGATTTATGTGCGGCGGCAGTAATGATAAGTGAAGCCAAATCTCCGTTGATTATTGTTGGCGGCGGCGCGGCTAATGATGCAGTTGCCGAAGAATTGCAAAATTTCCTGAGTGTTTCGAATATTCCCGTGGTGTGTACCTTTGAGGGTGCCGGCATGGTTACTCGTGAACACCAGCAATTATTCATGGGGCGCTTGGGGGTATTCCAAAATCAGCCATGTAATCATTTGATTCGTCAGGCCGATGTTATTATTTGTCTGGGATATAACATTGCCGAATTGGATCCGATTTTGTGGAACAAAGGTACGCCAAAATTGGTACATATTCATCAGGTGGCACCAATTGTTGATGATGGCTATCGCCCGGATTTGCAGTTGATTGGCGATATTCAGCATTCATTGCAGCAATTAGCAAAAATTATTACTCCGCTAGCGCAAAGTCCGGATTATGTGGCAACCAGACAAGAGGTTCGCCGTCAGCTTGATTTGCGCTTGAACAGTTATAACGCTTCAGGTAATGGCGTTCATCCATTGCAGATAATTGCCGGGTTAGAGCAGGTATTAAGTGATAAGAATACCGTAACGTGTGACGTTGGCTCACATCAATACTGGATGTCGGAATATTACTTCTCGTACCGACCACGCTATTTTTTGAGTAGTATGGGCTTTCAGACAATGGGTGTTTCGTTGCCCTTTGCCATTGCGGCCGCACTGGTACGTAAGGAACATAAGGTAGTATCAGTATCTGGCGATGGCTCGTTCCTGATGTGTATGATGGAATTGGCTACTGCGGTGAAACTTGATTTACCGATAATTCATCTGGTGTGGAAAGATCGCTCGTTTAATCTGGTACAGATTCAGGAAGAGAAGAAATATCAGCGCTCGACCGGTGCGATTTTTGAATCGGATATTGATTTTGCCAAATTGGCGGAGAGTTTTGGTGCTACCGGGATGCGGGTTAAAACCGTTGCCGAGTTATTACCGGCGCTTAACGCTGCTATGGCTTGCCGCGGTGTGGTGGTGATTGAAGTTAGTGTTGATTATAGCGATAACGCCAGCTTGGTTAGAAATTCGGATTTGGATTAGGCAATTTCTACTCGACATCGTGCGGGTTTTTTCTGCTGATTCTGCTGAAATATTTTACTGACTCCGGTTTTTGTGAAAGCTGGAGTTTTTTTGCGATTCTGTCGCTGAAATTGTTTGAACGGGGAATAAATACTATGGAAAGACAAGTTTTAATAACCGGTGCGACTAAGGGTATCGGATTAGCAATTAGTCAGCTATTGGATGCCAGCGGTTATACGGTGGTAGGATTGGCACGGAATATGAGTTCCGATTTTCCCGGTAGCTTATTTTGCTGCGATTTATCAAACAGCATGGAAACGGCAAAGACGTTAATACAAATTAAGGAGCGTTTTTCGGAGATTACCAGTGTTGTCAATAATGTTGGGATAGCCTTGCCGCAATCATTTGGCGCAGTTGATTTAGATACCTTTCATCAGGTTTATGATTTGAATGTACGGGTGACGTTGCAAGTTAGTCAGGCGGTTGCGGAGGAAATGAAGGCGGCGCATTTTGGACGAATTGTTAATCTTGGATCGCTGGCAATGTTTGGTTTAAAAGACCGCAGTAGTTATGCCGCGGCGAAAGCTGCCATGGTTGGTTTAACCAGAACAATGGCATTGGAGTTGGCTCTTTTTGGAATTACTGCCAATGTGGTGGCTCCAGGTCCGGTAGAAACTGAATTATTTCGGAAAACTCGTCCGGTTGGCTCGGATGCAGAAAAAGCGGCAGTAGCTCGAATTCCAGTGGGACGAATTGGTAAACCACAAGAAATTGCTGCCACGGTTAAATTTTTGCTGTCAGACGAAGCTGGGTTTATCACCGGACAAACCATCTGTGTTGATGGTGGTGGCAGTATTTAGAACACACTAGAGTTAATTAATTCTAGCGGTAAAATATCATTAATTGGGAGATTATAAACAAATGTTACACAATGATAACCTAGTATTTAGAAGAGCGGAAACGACGGAAGATTTTCAAAAAATCTTTGCGCTGCAGAACAAAAATCTAGTCACGGCTCTAAGTGAAAATGATTTAAAAGATGGTTTCTTATCTGGATCTTTTACTTTAGAGCAACTTAGCGCTGTAAATGAGAATATTTGTATTATGACATGTTTTTCTGGTGCTAATTTATGTGGATATCATGTTGCCAGCACCCTAGAATTTAATAAAAATTCACCACTATTAATGCAGATGCTGCTGCAATTTGAGAAAATTATTTATAAAGATAAAAGGCTCTCAGAGTATAATTGTTTTATTGCTGGCCCTACTTGTATTGATAAAGAATATCGTGGGCAAGGTATTTATCCCCGACTTATCGCGTCATCATTTGATTTTCTTAAAAATACGCAAAATCCAGCGAGATTAAGAATTTCTTTTGCCTCAGAGTTAAACCCTCGCTCAATAAATGCGCAGAATAAAATCGGTTGCGAAATAATCGGTGACTTTGAATTTAACTCCAATAAATTTATGATTCTTTGCCTTGATTTAGAAGATCACCTGTGCGCACCAATTAATAATCGCACCTAAAATTTATTACCTGACTGAGCGATAATAATTGTGTTCGAATGGTTAATAACTCACAACTTATGCTATTTTATTAAAATGACGCCTTTGACAATTTAAAAGCCACGGTAAGTTTTCCGCTATGGGTGTTACAAAAAGTAAAAGTACTGGTTTCGGAGGTGTTTTTTATTTTGGCAATTGTAGGGGTTGTCCGTGCATATTTTAAATATTGTGCTGGGGTACTTATCGGATAAAATCGACAAACAAAAAATTTTTATTGAAGCAGCATTGTTGCTGTCAATTGGGCGTGGGATCTTATACAGCTTTTTCCCCTTGGTTGGCGTGATTATCGCTGCCAGTTGGCTGGCACAGGTTTCGAGTGGCGCGTTGTCTTTTGCCATGCTCAAGGAGAAAATTCTTGCCAAGAATCCAGTTGCCGTTGGAAGGACAAATTACTTCCATGGTTAGGGCGGCGGTATCAATTGCCTTCGTGGTTGGGGATAACTTTAGTTCATCTCATAAGCTTTGAGGTGTTTTATTTGCTGTATGCCGGATTGTATTTTGTTTTGTATCTGATTGTAAAATTTAAAATTCAGGATAGTTCGACTCTGGTTACGGCTCGTGCTGAACAGCAATCGTCAGTGGTGTTGAAAGGTCAGCTCACACCATTAGCGCTATGTTTATTATTGTTGCCTCATGGTGTGCTGATTTTACACTCCCAATCAAAGTGTAAGCGCGACATCAGTTAATAAAAAAGAAACCCGCCGTAACAGCGAGTTTCTTGAGATTTATTTATACAATTGCAGATGTTCAACAATTGGTCCTAGTGCCAATGCCGGGACATAAGTCAATGCGCCAACTATGATAATAGTTCCAACCAGAATTGCAATAAATAGCATGCCACTGGTTGGCATTGTCCCGGCAGTAACTGCCAGTTTTTTCTTGCCAGCCAGTGAACCGGCAATTGCCAGCACCGGAATAATTACGCCAAAGCGCCCAACGAAAATTGCAATACCAAGCATCAAATTATAGTAGGGTGTATTGGCATTTAAGCCACCAAAGGCACTGCCGTTATTATTTGCCGCCGAAGTAAAAGCATATAGTACCTCTGACAAACCATGTGCCGAAGAATTGCTCATTCCTGATAATCCCGGCGTAATAACCACTGATATAGCGGTACCACCCAAAACCAGCAGCGGAACTATCAAAATAATCAGGGCTGTCATTTTCATTTCAAAGCTTTCGATTTTTTTACCGAGATATTCCGGAGTGCGACCGATCATCAGTCCGCAGATAAATACTGCCAGTATGGCAAATACCAGCATACCGTATAAACCGCTGCCAACCCCGCCAAACACCACTTCGGAAAGCTGCATTAAAAATAGTGGTACAAAGCCGCCCAGTGGCAAAAATGAATCGTGCATGGCATTGACCGCTCCGCATGATGCAGCGGTAGTAATTGCGGCAAATAATCCTGAACCGCCCATGCCAAAGCGGACTTCTTTGCCTTCCATATTGCCACCATTTTGCAATACGCTAAAAAATTGATCAACGCCAAACTGATGGAATAATGGGTTTCCTCGCGATTCTGCCGCCATCACCACTACCGTCATAACTATAAACATAATCGCCATGGCAATAAACAAAGTATAGCCCTGTTTTTTATCCTTGACCAACTCGCCGAAACTAAAACACAGTGCGGCGGGAATCAGCAGAATTGCCAGCATTTCCAGCCAGTTGGATAGTGTATTGGGGTTCTCGTACGGATGTGCCGAATTGGCATTAAAGAATCCGCCGCCATTGGTACCCAGCATTTTAATCGCTTCTTGCGAAGCAATCGGACCTTGCGGTAAGGTTTGGGTGCCAATTATCTGGGTTGTAGCTTTATTATCAATGGGTTGCGTCACGGTTTGCGGCTGCAGTAAATTTACTTGGGTGTAGGAATTAAAATTCTGCGGAACTCCCTGTGCCAGTAACCCAATGGCAAAAACTACCGCCAGCGGCAATAAAATATACAATGTTGATTTAACTAAATCGCTCCAAAAATTACCAATTTCGGTGGTACTAGCGCGGCTAAACCCGCGGATTAGCGCGATTACAACTGCAATTCCGCTAGCGGCAGACACAAAATTTTGCACAGCCAGCCCAACCATTTGCGTGAAGTAACTCATCGTAGTTTCACCGGCGTAAGCCTGCCAGTTGGTATTGCCAACGAAACTAATTGCAGTATTTAGCGCCAAATCCCAGGATAATTTATCCACCCGCGCCGGGTTTAACGGCAGATGATTTTGCATTAGCTGGATCAGGAATAATACAACAAGCCCCAAGATATTGAACGCCATCAGACTTAACGCATATTGGCGCCAGTTTTGTTGAGCAGTATCACTGGTTTTTAGCAGGCGATAAAGCGGTCGCTCCAGCCACTCCCAATAGCAGATTTTATTTTCAAAAACTTGGGCAATATATTTCCCCAATGGGATTGCCAGCAGGATTAAAATAATTAGGTACAAGACCAGATTTAGATAGATTGAATTCATGATGTTCTCAAATTTTAAAATTTTTCTGGATTAAAAAGAGCGATGCACAGATAAATAAATATCAGTAACGCGATAATTCCACAGCCGATATATAACCATTCCATGATTATTTCTCCCCTTGAGTTGTGATGTGATCCAGTGCCAAATTAAGTTCCAGCACATTGACATGCGGTGTACCTAAAAAACCCAATAACGGATAATGACTGTGCCGGTCAATTACTTCTTGTACCTGACTAACCGAAATATGGCGCGTCTGGGCAATTCGTTGCATTTGATAATACGCCCCGGCAATACTAATATCCGGATCAAGTCCACTGCCGGAAGCAGTCACCAAATCAACCGGAATTGGTGCCGAAGAATTAGTTTGTTGTAATTGGATTGTCCGATCTTTGACCGAATCAACCAATGCCGGGTTTAATGGTCCCAAATTAGAACCGCCGGATGCAAGGGCATTGTATGGATAATTGGCAGTTGCCGATGGACGCGGCCAAAAATATTGATTACCGGAAAATGGTTGTCCAATTAGTGTTGAACCAATTGCCTGACCATTATGTTCAATGATGCTGCCATTAGCCTGAAACGGGAATACGGTTTTGCCGATTATGAAAATAAACAGCGGATAAATAATTCCGCAAATAATCGTCAAGGCAAGTAAAGCTATAAAGGATTGATAAAAATATTTCATGATAATTCCTATACCAGATGCAATGCTTGTAAAATTAGATCAATGACTTTAATTCCAATAAATGGAACTACCACGCCACCGACTCCATAAATCAGGAAATTTCGCCGCAGTAGTTTACTGGCGGACATTGGGGCAAATTTAACCCCTTTTAATGCCAGTGGAATCAATGCGATAATAATCAGCGCATTGAAAATTACTGCCGACATGATCGCCGAAGCCGGGGTTGCCAGATGCATGATATTAAGTTTATTTAGTACCGGATAAGTTCCGGCAAAAGTGGCCGGAATGATGGCAAAATATTTGGCAATATCATTGGCTATACTGAAGGTTGTCAGCGAACCGCGGGTCATTAACATCTGTTTACCGATTTCGACAATTTGAATCAATTTGGTTGGAGATGAGTCCAGATCAACCATATTTGCCGCCTCTTTGGCGGCTTGGGTACCGCTATTCATTGCCACGGCAACATCGGCTTGTGCCAGCGCCGGCGCATCGTTGGTGCCATCACCGGTCATGGCAACCAAGTGACCTTGTTGTTGATATTCGCGAATCATTGCCAGTTTATTTTCCGGCGTTGCTTCGGCTAAAAAATCATCGACTCCGGCTTCGGCTGAGATTGCGGCGGCGGTTAAGCGGTTATCACCGGTAATCATTACGGTTTTTATTCCCATTTGCCGTAATTCGCTAAATTTTTCCTTAATTCCTTCTTTGACTACGTCTTTGAGCTCGATTACTCCCAATACCCGAGCATTCTCGGCAACGACCAGTGGGGTTGAACCGCGGGAAGCAACCATATCCACAATTTTGGTAGTTTCTGCCGGATAATGACCATCTGGCAGTGATTCCATCAGTCGTTTAATGGCATCGGCAGCACCTTTGCGGATTTGTAAACTATCGTGATTTACTCCCGACATCCGTGTTTGCGCGGTAAAAGGAATAAATTCCAATTCCTGCTGGTTATAATCCCGAGCCAACAACTGATATTTATGTTCCGCCAGTGCGACAATGCTTTTACCTTCCGGTGTTTCATCCGCCAACGATGATAGTAATGCGGCTTTGGCTAACTCGTGATCGCTGACTGCCGCTAGTGGGTAAAAGGCGCTGGCCTGGCGGTTGCCATAAGTGATGGTGCCGGTTTTATCCAGCAGTAATACATCAACATCCCCGGAGGCTTCGATGGCACGTCCCGAGGTTGCAATTACGTTGGCGCCCATCATCCGCCCCATTCCGGCAACGCCGATTGCCGAGAGTAATCCGCCAATGGTAGTGGGAATCAGGCACACCAGCAATGCAATCAATACCGTTATCGAAATTGGCGAGCCGGAATGATTGGCATTGACGGTATAGAGTGACATTGGCAGGAGCGTAACCACCACCAGCAGGAAGATAATAGTCAGCGCTGTCAGTAGGATTGATAATGCGATTTCATTGGGGGTTTTTTGCCGCTTGGCGCCTTCAACCATGCCAATCATGCGATCCAGAAATGATTCGCCGGGATTAACCGAGATTTGCACGATTATCCAGTCGGATAAGACTTTGGTTCCGCCGGTAACCGAGCAGAAGTCACCACCGGATTCGCGGATAACCGGCGCCGATTCACCAGTAATTGCGCTTTCATCAACTGCCGCACAGCCTTCGATTACTTCGCCATCACAGGGAATATTGTCACCGGCTTCAATGATTACAATATCACCTTTTCTCAAAGTGCTGCTGGAAACTTGAGTAAATTTATCCGGCTGTTTGGGATTGTGCAATTTTTTGGCAATCACGTCCTTTTTGGCACTTTTAAGACTGGCTGCTTGGGCTTTGGAACGTCCTTCGGCTAGTCCTTCGGCAAAATTGGCAAATAACAGAGTAAACCACAACCAAACTGTTACCGCGAGAATAAATGCGGTTGAGCCACCAGCATCATGACCTAATGCTGAATAAATTGTCAGCAAGGTTGTAAGGATGCTGCCGATATAAACTACAAACATAACCGGATTTTTGGCTTGAGTGAGCGGATTAAGTTTGGTTATGCTTTCAACTAGCGCTGGGAATAATAAGCGCTTGTCAAGTAAGCTAAGATTTTGTTTTTTCATGATAAACCATATAAAATATTAGTGAATTATTCTACCCGAACTTTGGGACGTTCAGGAAGTTATTGTTTTAAATGGGAAGCAATTAAAACTATGGTAGCGTTGTAATTATTCAATTTCGGTGAAACTGAAATAATCCGGTACGATGCTAAGATAAATTTTAATAGCTAAAGAATTCTTGTCGATGGAGTCAGGAAGCGTAAGTGTGAAAAGAAGTTTTGTTTTGTTGAAGAAAATTAATCAACGAATTTTGCAAATACATGCGGTTAATGAGTGAATTCATAAATAAAAATATTGTTGCCAACATTCCTGAGTTAAACAGGCGGTCATTCTAACACTGTTAGGTTGGGTTGTCAAAAAATTTTAATATTCTGATTTACAAAAAATAAAACTCCCGCAGCGGTGTGGCTCAAACGGGAGTTGGGTTTGATTATGAGCAAATTTATTTGCTTACCGGAATGCTTGGGGTTGCAAATGGTTGGGTTGCGACGAAATTTTTACTGACCTCACCGGCATAAATTTCGCCTTTATTCAGCGACAGTTTTTTCACCGCTGCTCCGGTTTTGAGATCAAGCTTATCCAGCTCGACCCAAAAGACATTCGGTCGGTTGGCTTCCTCAAAGAAATAGACTTTGTTTTTTAGATCAGCGACGCTACGCCAGTAAGTTGGATATAAATTTGGTCGCGATGGATCTTTTGCCTGCTGGAACGGCACCGAAGCATTGCGGATAATTGAAAACACCGTGGCGATTTGCTGTTGATAATCTGTGGTTTTTTCCGCATTATTCAGATAATAGCTGGTACGAACAAAGCGGTCGGCGGGGTCTTCAGTGCCGGGCAAGAATTTACCATTCAAGTTTTGCCAATAAGCATTTAGTGCCAATTGCTGATCAAACGATGGCTCATTGGTCATAACCGTAAATTGTTTACCATGATGAACGGTGAGCTTACCATCAAGATATTCAAAGATGGCATTATCTCCACTG
>JBPOJK010000060.1:0-5905 GCA_052033675.1 Pseudomonadota bacterium | reverse complement strand
GATGAACCAGGTTCATTTTCGGGAATTGTAATTTCACCGATACCACAGCGCGGACCACTAGAGAGCCACCTAACATCATTGGCAATTTTCATCAGTGCCATTGCCAAGGTTCGAAGTGTCGCTGAAGTGTTTACTAACGCATCATGTGCCGATAAGGCAAAAAACTTATTAGTGGCAGACTTAAATGGATAGCCGGTAATTTCGGCTATATTTTTGGCACATAAATTACCAAAAAGCGGATGGGCATTTAAACCGGTACCAACCGCCGTACCACCGATTGCTAAATCATACAGCCCGGATAATGTTGATTTGATACCAGCAAGAGCAAAATCAATCTGCGCCACCCAGGCACTGATCTCCTGCCCGAGAGTAATTGGCGTCGCATCCTGTAAATGAGTCCGCCCGGTTTTTACAATGGTATTGAATTGTTGTGATTTGACGTCCAAGGTTGCCCGTAATTGCTCCAGGCTCGGAAAAAGTTTCTCAAATAATTCGGTAACTACCGCTATATACATTGCGGTTGGAAAGGTATCATTGGAAGACTGCCCGCGATTAACATGATCATTGGGATGAATTGGTTTTTTACTCCCCATCACTCCGCCAACAATCTCAATTGCGCGGTTCGATATTACCTCATTGGCATTCATATTGGATTGGGTTCCGGAACCAGTCTGAAACACCACTAGTGGAAAGTGACTATTCAATTTACCGGCAATAACCTCATCTGCCGCCGCAACGATTGGTTTGACTAATTCCGGCGCTAATTCCCCAAGTTCGCCATTGGCTAAAGCCGCAGCTTTTTTGAGTATGCCCATCGCTTTAATAATTGGATATTGCCATTGAAAGCGTGAACGCCCAATTGGAAAATTGATAATTGACCTTGCGGTTTGCGCTCCCCAATATTTATCGTTGGGAACTCCAATGGTTCCCATAGAATCAGATTCAATTCGCATCATAACTCCCAAAAAATATTTGAACTTGGTAGGAGATGTTACACATGATAAAGAATTTAACGCTAAATTATAGAGAGGTGATAACATCTTTTAATAAGTGATGTTACGCATGATAAAGATTTTCGCGCTAAGTTATTGTTTTTTCCTCATGGCACGCTGATTTTACACCCCCAATCAGCGCGCAAAATCGTCAAACTCAATAACTCAGTGCTAAAATACCGATGTGTGCGTAACATCAGTTAATAATTAATAATCCTAAACTCAGCAGTTGAACATCAGTTAATATTTAGTTGCCGCACTGACTAACATTTTTTTTAGCACACCAGCGCGATTAACTAAACTCAAGCCCCAATTGCGCAAGCTATCAACCATTGCCAAACGGCTATGGAATAGCCGATGGAGTAAATGGCAAGTCAGCTGCATTTGTCTGGCAGCCAGCAAACGGCTGCTATTATAACGAGCAAGATAAAACTGGTCAATGTCAGACAATTTTGAGTGGACAAATAACTCCCGCAATTCCCATACATCACCAAACCCAAGATTAACTCCCTGCCCTGCCAATGGATGTATGGTGTGTGCGGCATCACCAATCAGTATAACTCTTCCCTGATAAAATTTCGGCACCAGATTCAAACGCAGTGGAAATGCTGCTGGTGCAGTAATCAGCTCCAATTCACCCAAGCTATATTTTCCTGCCGCAGCAACCCGCTGACAAAATTCCGCCGGAGTCAGCGCCAATAATTCCGCTGAATTATCACATGACCACACTATTGAAATATTATTATCCGGCAGGGGTAAATACGCCAAAATACTATCACCCAAAAACCACTGGCGCGCAATATTGCCATGATTTTTTTTGGCTCGAAAATTAGCTACCACGCCAGTTTGATAATAATCAAGCGTTTGCGGCAAAATCTCCAACTGTTTGCGGATAAAAGAATTGGCACCATCAGCAGCAATCAACCACGCGGCGGAATAATTCTCACCATCCGCACTCAATAATGTAACTTGTCGTTCGGTTTGCTTAAGAGCTTGCAAACTCAGGTACTTAAATTCGACATTAGTGAATTTAGCCAATTCGGCAATCAATGCACTTTGTAAAATACGATATTCAACAACTCGCGCTAAAAAATCATGGCTACCCGCATCCAGTTCGATTCGTCCACCGTGGTCGCCACTAACCAGCATCGTGGCAATTGTACCAACTCGCGACTCAAAAAAATCCGGCAGCAATCCCATTAATAACCGGTAATTCCGCGGTGAAATTGCGTAGATTTTATTATCCCAACCTGAGTCATTATGGCTAAAATCCTGCGGTTGCCGATCAATAATCATAATTTGCAACTCGGGATTTTGCTTAGCCAATGCTAAAGCACAAGCACAGCCAACTAATCCACCGCCAACAATAATTACATCTGACATTGAATTAATATCCTATAAATATCGAGTAAATTTTACTATAATAAAATTTTAGTGAAAACTTAAAACCCATAAATCAAATGCTCGGCCAAAGTATTCTGTAATTTCGGCATGGCACTTAAACCAATTATTCCAGCTCCGCGCAGATGTTGTAATAAGCGACTTCGTGGCTCCATCTTGGTTGCCAATAGATGAGTAAAATTAATCAAACAATTGACATCACTTTCTCGTAGTTGATGATAATTTTTGAGTGCTGCTAAATTAGTTCCAGGTTGATAATTGGAAAATAACTTACTTAACAGCTTAACATCGCGCAAACCAACATTCAATCCCTGCGCCGAGACTGGATGAAGGAGTTGTGCAGAATTACCCACTAAGATTACCCGCCGCAATACCCGCTGGCGAACCTGCTTCAAAAATAGTGGAAAGCTATGCAACTTGGATAACAACTGACAACCGCCTAATTGCTGGGTAAATTGATGCTCTAATTCGCTGACAAATAGTGTCGGATCTGCGGCATAGCTTTTAGCCAGTTGAGTTGTCAATGACCAAACCACCACATAATGATCTTGATATGGTAATAACACCAGCGGCCCCAATGAACCAAACCGTTCATAGGCAATGTTTTGGTGTGGAGTTAATGTTTTGATATGCGCGACTAAAGCTTGCTGCCGGTAATCATGATTAATCCGCAAAGTATCTTTGCCCAATAAACCGCCGCCTTCTGCCAGCAGCAGCCAATCAGCAGTCATAATTTTAGCAACACCGTCTTGTTGATATTCGATGGTCACTAGTTCATTGCCGTCATGAATTTTACTAACATCGCCAATAATCATCGTGATTTTATCATTGCGCTGGATTTGTCCGAGCAAACAATCGCATAAGGCATGATAACTTACTGTACAACCCAAATGATCAAGATTTAAATCATCCGCCTTAATTTGGCTTATCCCCAAACCGGAATGAGAAATTTCCACACAATTAATCGCGGTGGCATTATCCGACCAGCCATTAATTTGTGCTAAGAATTGTTGCGAGGCATAAGACAGTGCTAACACGCGCCCATCACTTGATTTATCCTTGCCGCTATCAATAATGATTACGGAAAGACCTTTTTCGACCAATGATAAAGCCATTGCCAAACCAACCGGACCACCACCAACTATAACTAACGAATTTTGTAACATATTAAAAATCAACTACTAAAACAGAATTTATTCCATCGCTAAGTAATGGCAGCAACATTTGACTGGCAATCCGACGATGTTCCGGATGATTCAAATAGTAATCCCGGTCAAAATTATTTGCAAATTCCATCATAAATCCATAATTGTATTCCCGCGACAGTCCCTCTGGACTATTATTATAACCCGCAGCAAATGACTGTATTTGTGGAATTTCTTGATTTTTCAAATCCGCCAGCGCCTGAATCGCCACAGACAACTCCTGACTGTCAACAAATTCCGCTGCCACTTTTAATAATACCAGATGTTTAATCATTTTGTCACCACCTAAATTATTTCTATAAATAGACATCAACAAATAACTAAGCCCAAGGGATTACCTCGGGCCTAATTAATAATTATAAAAGCTTAGTACTGAACCTGCATTTTCATGACATCTTCGTAGCTCATTTCAATTGCTTTAGTTTGAGCTTTGCTGAAAATAGCCTCGGTAACTTTTTGTTCCATTGCCATGGCTTTGGCATTGTTTACGCGAGTTTCATCCTTGAAATACCATTCTTGATAATCGGTCGGATCTTCATACATGGTAGCCATGTCATTAACCACGTTCTTCACTTCATCATCAGAAACAGTCAACTCATTAACTTTAATAAATTCAGAAACCAATAAGCGTAAAGCTACCATTTTACGAGCATCTTTTTCAAACATTTCGTGTGTGAGTTTGATTTGCTCTGGTTTATAGCCTTGTTTTTTCATATTTTCTTCAGCCGCATTCATCATATTGTGAACTTCATCATGAACCAGCGCATTTGGAACTTCCAATGGACTAACTTCAGCTAATGCCTGCAATGCATTATCGCGGGATTTAATTTTTACTCGCCGCTCAACCTCACGCTGCAGATTTTCTTTAATCTCTTTGCGCAATGATTCTTCGGTACCATCTTCAACACCTAGGGTTTTAACAAATTCAGCGGTCATTTCCGGTAATTTTGGTTTAGCAACTTCGGTCACTTTAATCGTGAAAACCGCAGTTTTACCTTTTAAATTTTCAGCGTGGTATTCGGCAGGAAATGCAACTTCAACATCTTTACTTTCACCAGCTTTAAGACCGGTTACACCAGCTTCAAAATCTGGTAACATCCAGCCCTGACCAATAATAAATGGATAGTTTTCAGCCTTACCGCCATCAAACTCAACACCATCAACTTTGCCCAAAAAATCAACCGTGACTTTATCACCACTTTCGGCAACACCATCAACACTAATTTCGTGAGTACCACGTTGTTTACGTAATATATCAATGGTAGTTTCAACATCTTTGTCGCTTAATTGGCAGCTAGGTTTTTCCACTTCTTTACCCGCCAAATCACCCAATGTTACTTCCGGCATTACTTCAAAAGTAGCGGCAAAAATAAAGTCGTCACCCTCGCTGGAAGTTAAATCAAATTTAGGATAACCAACGATGTTTAATTTGTGTTCAACTAATTGGTCAACAAATTTTTTATTTAATTGTTCGTTTAAAGCATCTTCGTATGCTTTACCACCATACATTTGTTCTACTATGTGTTTAGGTGCTTTACCTGGGCGAAATCCCTGCACTTTGGCCTGACGGGCGTATTTTTTTAACTCATCCGCAACTTTAGAATTTACTACTGCTTTATCCACATTAAATTGTACTTTACGCTCTAAAGTACTTACAACTTCAACAGTCATCCTTTATTCCTTAAAATTAAACATGATAGGGGCGAATTATAACATAACCACACAAGATATTTAAATAACTTTATTGATTAAATAAATGGTGCATAACTGTCATTTAATTCGGCAATTTCAACACTAATCGCCAATTGCAAATGTTCTTTTGATTTATGAAGACCCTCTTTAAGAATTTGCTGCAATTCAAGGCTAATTTCTTTTATTAATTCCGGGGCGCGACCCTTAAGTATCTTTACCGTTAGATGCACAAAAGCATTATTGGGATTATTATCACCAAGCACGTAAATATCATGCAAAATTGCCCGACTCTTACAATTTTCAAGTTTAGTTGGCAATTTTTTAACCAATAAATCCTGACAATCACTTAAAATTTGCGAAATTTTACCGTTGGTTTCCATTACGTTGGCAGAGGCTTCTAATATTATATGCGGCATGATACTAGCTTTCAAAAAATCAAATTAAATTAGTGTGGTATTATAACACAGAAGGATGCCCAAATTGGCGGATAGATTAATCAGCAGCGAAAAAGCAAAAAGCCCTAACCGTTGTGGTTAGGGCTTTATATCGGGAGCCTGGCAATGTCCTACTTTCGCATGGGCGAACCACACTATCATCGGCGATGACTCGTTTCAC
>JBPOJK010000189.1:0-8148 GCA_052033675.1 Pseudomonadota bacterium | reverse complement strand
AAAGAATTTAATTCCGAATTGGTTTTCCCCTTGGATGTAGCGCAAGATGAGCAAATTGCAGGATTATTTACCCGCCTTGCCGAGCATTGGGACGGTTTGGATGGTGTGTTGCATTCAATTGCTTATACACCAAAGAATGGTTTGGCTGGTGATTTTGTTGATAATGTTGATCGGGAAACTTTTAGTATTTCCAATGATATTTCGGCCTATAGTTTTGTGGCCTTAGCCCGAGAAGCGCGTAAAATGATGCAAGGACGCAACGGTTCACTGGTTTGCTTGTCTTATCTTGGCGGCGAACGGGTATTACCAAACTATAACATGGCTGGGGTTGCCAAATCAGCGCTGGAATCGTGTACACGTTACATGGCATGCTCTTTGGGTGCTGAAGGAATCCGGGTAAATGCGGTGTCTGCCGGACCGATCAAGACTCTAGCCGCTAGTGGTATTGGTAATTTCGGCAAGATATTGGATCACATGAGCCGTTTTGCACCGTTAAAAAGAGGTGTTACTGCTGAAGAAGTGGGAAATGCGGCGGCATTTTTATTCTCACCATTGGCAAGTGGAATTACCGGTGAAATTATGTATGTTGATGCCGGCTATAACATCACTGCTGGTGGTTTAGAGGGTTAAGAGTGTCTACGACAACGAATGAAATTCTGACAATTGCCGCCAAAGTTTTTGACGATGAAATTGCCAGTTTGCTGAAAATCCGGCAATCTTTGGATTCCGGATTTGTTGCTGCGGTTGAAATGATTTTGGGCTGTCGTGGCAAGGTAATCGTTTCCGGAATGGGTAAATCCGGTCATATCGGCAATAAAATTGCCGCAACACTGGCATCAACCGGGACGGCGGCATTTTTTATGCACCCCGCCGAAGCGTTACATGGCGATTTGGGGATGGCTGATAGCAAAGATTTATTGATTGCCATCTCTTATTCAGGTGAATCAGATGAATTAAGTTCGATTATTCCAGTGGTTAAACGGAAAGATATTAAAATTATCGCAATTACCGGCAATGTAAATTCAACTTTGGCGGTGCTGGCGGATTGTGTGCTGCCGGTTACCATAGATAAGGAAGCTTGTCCGCTAAATCTGGCGCCAACTTCAAGCACGACTGCTACCTTGGTAATTGGCGATGCATTAGCGGTGGCGTTATTGTCATTGCGTGATTTTAAACCGGAAGATTTTGCCTTGTCGCATCCGGGCGGCAGTCTTGGTCGGCGCTTATTGACTAAAGTTAGTGATATCATGCATTCCGGCGATAAATTGCCGGTAATTGCCCAAAATGCAACCTTTAAAGAAGCGGTATTAGAGATTAGTAAGAAGGGTTTAGGAATAGTCGCTGTAATTGATGATAATCGCCAGTTGCTGGGAGTGGTTACCGATGGTGATTTGCGGCGGATTTTAGATAGTGAAGAGGATATTCGCAATCTTAAAGTTACCCAGTTTATGACCAAAAATCCTAAAGTTATCGCTGCCGATGCATTAGCTGTAGATGCGGTTGATTTAGTCAATAATTACAAAATTGGAGCACTGGTTGCCGTTGATTCAACTAATCAAGTGCTTGGTGCATTTAATGTTCACGATTTATTCAAAGCCAAATTAATTTAAGAGAAGTTTATTGATGTCACAAAAAATAATTTATCGTAAGGCTGCGCAAATTAAATTAATTGCTACCGATGTTGACGGTGTTTTGACTGCCGGATCGGTGTTTATCCGTGATGATCATGAAGAGCCGTTTGGTAAATTCAATATTCTTGATGGCTATGCAATTATTATGGCTAAAGCGGTTGGAATTAAAACTGCGGTTATTTCCGGACGCAAGTCGTTGGCAACTGAGGCTAGATGCGTTAAATTGGGAATTGATATTGCCCATACCGGAATCCATGATAAATTTAGTTGTTTGCAACAAATTACCCACGAATTGGGGATCTCTTTAAACGAAGTTGCCTATTTAGGCGATGATTTGATTGATTTACCGGTGCTGACTAAAGTGGGTTTGAGCTGTGCGCCGGCAAATGCGGTAATGGATGTAAAAAAACGTGTTGATATGATTAGTAATCTATCTGGTGGTAATGGGGTCTTGCGTGAGTTGGTTGAATTAATCATGCGGGCGCAAAATAAATATGATGATTTTTTAAGTAATTTCATTAAATAACTATATGTTTCATATCAAGCACCATTCATCACGGTTATTCAATATTCTGACTATCATAATTCTTGCTGGACTATGTATGTTGTTGGGTGAGTTAACCAAGATTGATTTTCATAAAATGGAGTTGCCTAAAAATAAACCAGAATTTGCAGCAACCGGATTTGAGGCTAGTCTATATAGTCCGCAAGGTGCGTTATTGTATCGGGTTAATGCAGCAGCTGGTAATCAGTTTCCGGATAGTAATCGAATCTTAATGAAATCAATTATTTTGCAGTCATATTCTGAATCGGATACCTCGTTACGTGAGCAGATTACCAGTAATGATGGCTGGCTGGATACCAAATCCTCATTGGGTTTTTTGGGAGAAAGTGTAGTTTTGACCTTGTCCAATCCGGATCCGAAACAGGTTGTGCATGTCTACACCCGTAATGTTGATTTGAATGCCAAGAAAAAAACTGCGACCTCTTCCGAACCGTTACGGGCGGTTCAAAATAAAAGTATTTTGACCGGAATCGGCTTCTTTGTCGATTATGAAAGTAAGATTTTAATAGTGGAATCAAATGTTAAAGTTATTTATCAAAAATAAACGGATATTGGCAATTACCCTGAGTTTGCTTAGTGTGCATAGTTGGGCGCTAAAGAGCGATACCTCACAACCAATTCAGATTGTTGCCGATCATTTGACGGTAGATCAGAAAACTATGACCTCAACCTTTACTGGGAGGGTAGTGATTACCCAGGGGAGTTTAACCGCTAATTCCAATAGTGCAACTGCGAGTCAGGATGCGGCAGGCAATAAATATGTTCATTTAGTCGGTACTCCGGTGACGTTCTCGCAAAAACAGGATGACGGTGAGATGATGAATGGGCAGTGCAATGTTTTTGATTACAGCACCAAAGATAATATGGCAATTTTGACCGGACGGGCACGAATTAACAAAGGTGGTAATTTGGTGATGGGGGATAAACTTACCTATAATACCCAAACCCAGATTTATAACGCAATCTCCAATAATGCCAATGGCGTCAACGCGACTAAAAGCGGTCGGGTAACCGTCATTCTTCAGCCAGATCAGAAAGGTAACAATGGAAAACAAAGCGCAAGCCCCTTCTAGTCATCTGGAAGTAAAACATCTGCGCAAACAGTTTAAAAAGCGGGTGGTGGTTAAAGATGTTTCTTTTGATGTTCATAGTAATGAAGTAATTGGTTTGCTAGGGCCTAATGGTGCCGGCAAAACCACTAGCTTTTATATGGTGGCGGGGTTGTTGGCCTCTGACGGTGGCGATATTTATCTTGATGGTCAAAATATCAAAAGTACCCCGGTACACAAGCGTGCTGCATTGGGGCTCGGATATTTGCCGCAGGAAGCTTCAATTTTTCGCCAGATGACAGTTGAAGAAAATGTTCGCGCGATATTGGAACTGAAAAACCTTGATCGTAAAACTATTAAAAAAGAAGTAAACCGATTGTTAACTTCTTTAAATATTGATCATTTGCGCGATGTAAATGCCATGGCATTATCCGGGGGCGAACGCCGGCGTTGTGAAATTGCCCGCGCATTAGCTAATTATCCACGGTTTATTTTGCTTGATGAACCTTTTGCCGGTGTTGATCCAATTGCGGTTAGTGATATTCAAAAAGTGGTTTCGTTTTTGATAGACCTTGGGATTGGCGTGATTATTACTGACCATAACGTTCGTGAAACTTTACGGATTTGCGACCGCGCCTATATTATCAGTGAGGGCAATGTACTCGCCAGTGGTTTACCGGAAGAATTGGTTAATGATGAAAAGGTTAAACAAGTTTATTTAGGCGAGAATTTTAGTTTGTAGTTGAGTGTGATCTAGGTATATTCAATATTTTAAATTTAATGGATATTATTTGGAGTATGTTTTTATCTTTCATGGGGAGTGAAATGTGAATAATGCAGCCTTGCGTTATAAGTGGATAGGTGGTGGAGATTTTAGTGCTTTAGCTACCTTAGTCTTTGATATTTTAACAACAATGAGTGTGATTGCATTTTTGTTGACGGTGGTTTTTGGAATGCCTGCCGACATCGTTTTCAAGCGAATTATACCCGGATTGTCGGTAGGGGTGGTCGTAGGTAATTTGGCGTATATTTATTTCGCGTTTAAGTTGGCTAAAAAAACCGGCAATCAAAATATCACTGCATTTCCACATGGGTTGGATGCTCCATCTTGTATCGGCTTAACTTTATCGGTGGTTGGACCGACGTTTCTGCTGTTTAAATCTAATGGTATGAGCGTTGCTGATGCGGCTACACATAGTTGGTATGTTAGTTGTGCCTGTACTTTCTTTATTGGTGTTATTAAAGTTATATTCTCATTTTTTGCCTTGAAAATTAAAAACTGGTTACCAACTGTGGCATTACTTGGCGGTTTAGCCGGGGTTGCGGTTGGTCTAATTGCATTTTTCCCGTTATTGTCGATCTTGCAATTGCCATTGATTAGTTTTTTCGTTTTAGCCATTATTATTATGGTTTATTTTGCTGGTTATAAAATGCCGGCGAATCTTCCGGCTATTGTTGTTGCCGTAGTTCTTGGGGTAATTGTTTATTATATCTTCCAAGTTTTCTTAACTGGAAGTGCTCATGCGCCAAGTCTTTCATCAATTGAGATTGCATTACCAGTGCCGAGTTTAGGCTTATTCACTGTGATTCCAACTGCGGCTAAATATTTTTCAATTGCCTTTCCGTTTGCGTTATTGGTGATTTTTGGAACCATTTCAGTAGTAGAAAGCGCCCAAGTAATGGGAGATGAGTATTCAGTAAAAGATATTCTGTTGTGGGATGGTATTGCTACCATGGCAATGGGTATTTTTGGTGGTACTGCGCAAACTACTCCTTATGCCGGCTATCCAGCCTACAAAAAAATGGGTGCTAAGACTGGTTTTCTGGTAATGAACATTGTGGTTATTGGTATCGGCGCATGGTTTGGTCTGATTAACTACATTATTAACTTTGTGCCATCAGAAATTTTAGCTCCGGTATTGATGTTTGTCGGAATCGAAATCAGCATGCAGGTATTTTTGGTTAGCGAAAAGAAATATTATCCAGCGGCGATTTTGGGTTTGTTCCCTTCAATTGCCCATATGGTGCAGATTGAACTATCTTCTAAGCCGGACTTAGTTAATATTGATAAATTGACTGGGATGATTTATTCGGTAACAAATGGTAAATTTACTGATATTACCGGGATTATTACTTTTGGAAATGGTTTTATTGTAACTGGAGTTTTGTGGGCGGCGTTGGTCTATTATTTAATTGATCGCAAGATTGTTGCAGCTACGATTACGTGTGTAGTTTTGGCGGCGCTATCATTGTTCGGTATCATCCACTCAATTAATTTGGATGGTTCGATGTACTGGGTATTTAATTTGCCTGCTGCGCATCGAATTATTCCATATGAACTTGCGGGCGGATATCTCTTGTTTGCGGTTGTTGCAGTGATACTTCATGCACTTAACCGGGGTAAACCGGTGGAAATATCACATTAATCTTCGCAGGGTCACTCTAATCATAAATAATTATCCTGCGGTTAACTAGGAAGTCTTTTTTACTAAAGTGGAGAATGGAAAATGGGCATTAAATTTCGGTTGATTGTTGTAAATTTTTTAGAATTCTTTATGTGGGGCGCCTATCTGATAACTTTTGGGGCGTATGCGTTTAACACCTTGCATTTTACCGGGTCACAAATTGGTGCCATCTATGCTACGATGGGAATTTCGTCGATTTTTATGCCGGGCTTAACGGGGATTATTGCCGATCGCTGGTTGGGGGTTAAATATACCTATGCGATTTGTCATGTGATTGGGGCCGTATCATTGTTTATGGTTACTCAGGAAACTGAGTATTCTAAAATATACGTGCTGATGTTAATAAACTTCCTCGCATATATGCCGACCATTTCATTAAATTATTCTTTAAACTATCAAGTTTTAGAAAATTATGGTTATAATACAGTAATCCATTTCCCTAAAGTTCGGGTGTGGGGGACGGTAGGTTTTATCGTTGCAATGTGGACGGTAAGTCTGGCGCATTTAGAATTGCATTCAACCCAATTGCTAGTTGGTTCAGCGGCAGCATTATTTACTGCCGTTTATACCTTATTTCTGCCAATTGGTAAAAAAGCTGCTACGAGTGAAGTTGCAGAGAAGAAAACTCTGGCTTCAGCATTGGGATTGGATGCGTTTGCGATCTTTAAAACTTATAAAATGTCAGTGTTTATCATCTTTTCATTAACGCTGGGTGTTTGCTTACAAATAACCAATACTTTTGGCGATGCGTTCTTGCATGATTTCGCGCTAAACAAGCTCTATGCTGATACCTTAGCAGTAAAATATCCAGCTGTCATTTTATCGATTTCGCAAATTTCGGAAACTTTATTTATTTTAGCAATTCCGTTTTTCTTGCGTAAATTCGGGATTAAACAAGTGATGTTGATGAGTATGTTGGCATGGGTGTTCCGCTTCGGTTTGTTTGGATTTGGTAATCCTGCTGGTGGCTTATGGATGTTGATCCTTTCCTGTATCGTTTACGGGATGGCATTTGATTTCTTTAATATTTCCGGCTCAATTTTCGTTGAATTGGAAACCCCGGTTAAAAATCGCGCCAGTGCTCAAGGTTTGTTTATGATGGCAACTAATGGCTTTGGCGGTTTTATTGGTTCTTGGGGTAGTGGAATTGTAATTGATCATTTCACGGTAAATGGTGTTCGCGATTGGCACAATATCTGGTTGGTATTCGCTGGTTATGCATTGTTCATCTCAATATTGTTTGTTCCATTGTTTAAATACAAACATAATCCAGATGACTTTATTAAATTTAAACATTAAATAAAGTAAAGAGATTTAATTTTAAAATTAAATCTCTTTCCCTTTTGGCAGATAGGATTATATTTGTGAAGATAAATGTCTTAAATTTTGCCAATAAAATGCCGGCTTGGGTTCAGGATGGCTGCAATGAATATCTTAAACGAATAAATCACGGCAAATATAGTTGCCAGATCATCGAAATCAAAGGCGATAAAAATCCGCATAAAACCCCGGTGGAAAACATGGAAGCGGAGGCGAAAAAATTTACCGCCAATTTGGCTAAAAATTCCTTTGTCGTGGTGTTGGACGAGCGCGGTAAAAAATTAAATAGTATCAATTTTGCGCAGGAATTGGAAAAAAGTTCTCTAAATTATCCCGTGATTGATATTATTATTGGTGGTGCTGATGGCGTTCATCCCGAATTACGGGCGCGCGCCAACGTATGTATTAGTTTATCGGATTTGGTTTTTCCGCATGCGTTGGTGCGGGTTATCATTTTGGAACAAATTTATCGGGCGATTTCAATATTGGAAAATCACCCTTATCATCGTGAATAGAAAATAATTAAGGTAAAAAAATATGACGATAATTGATACACTGACAAAGGCGGAACTGCATATTCATATTGAAGGCAGTCTAGAACCGCAGATGCTGCTTGATCTGTCTTTGCGTAATAAAGTAGCAATTAAATATGCTTCACTGGCAGAAATAAAAGAAGCCTATAATTTTGCCAATCTTCAGGAGTTTCTGGATATTTATTATCAGGGAATGTCGGTACTAATTAGCGAGCAGGATTTTTTTGATCTGACTTATGCTTATTTAATTAAAGCTCATCAGGATAATGTTACTCATTCAGAAATATTTTTTGATCCACAGGGGCATTTGCCGCGGGGCATTAGTTTGCAAACTATTTTTAATGGTATGAATGCCGCAATTAAGCAGGCTAATTCAGAATTTGGGATAGTAACCAGCGTTATTCCGTGTTTTCTGCGTCATTTGGGTGAAGATGACGCATTAAGAACTTTTGAGCAGTTGATGGATTATCGTGACAGTTTTATTGGCATCGGTCTGGATTCTTCGGAATTAGGCAATCCTCCAAGCAAATTCAAAAATTTATTTGAGGTTGCGCGGAAAGAAAAATTGAAATTAGTTGCACATGC
>JBPOJK010000165.1:0-18537 GCA_052033675.1 Pseudomonadota bacterium | reverse complement strand
AGTTTTTCACGAGTGATGCTAAAATTTTATTTGTAGACATGATTTTGGGGTGTAGAAAATGGAACTATTCTATTTTTATGTGACAGCAGGGGTTGCCTTGATCGCTTTGGAATTGCACCTAACAACGTTTTATTTACTGATCATCGGAATTGTATTTATCTTTTCCGGGCTACTGTCGCTAGTAATTAATAATTGGTTGATTATTAGTCTTATTAGTGGGATATTTTCTATTGCTGGTGGTATTTTTATCAATCTGTATAAGTTTAAGCATAAAGCGGTTGTCAAAACTGTGGTGCAACATATCGGACATCAGGTAGAGGTGGTGGAGATTTTAAGTTCCAGCGTGCGGATAAAATACAGTGGTAGTTACTGGAATGCCAGATTAGCAAAAAAAAATATTTCGGAGATTAAGGTTGGCGATATACTTATGATCACTAAATATCATAATAATGAATTTGAAATTGATTGAGGAAAAAATATGAATGTTGAAGCAGTAAATAATGCCATAATATCCTATGGCTTCATTATTATATTACTCGTTGTGATTGTTTTATTTATCCGTTCCAGTATCCGGATTATCCCGCAAGAGCGAATCGGGATTGTCGAGCGGCTGGGCAAATATCATTCTTCATTAATTCCCGGCTTACATATTTTGTTACCGTTTATTGATCGCTTGGTTGTTGTTCATGATATGCGTGAAGTGCCGAGTGTGGTTCCTGAACAATTATGTATTACCAAAGATAATACTCAGTTGGCGATTGATGGGGTAGTATATTTTCAGGTGGTGGATGCGAAACTGGCAACCTATGGTACCAACAATTACATGGCAGCGATTATTCAATTGGCTCAAACTACATTGCGCTCTGTAATTGGTAAAATGGAACTAGACAAAACATTAGAAGAGCGTGAAGAAATCAACCGTCATGTAGTTGCAGCCGTCGATCAGGCATCATTAAACTGGGGGGTAAAAGTTCTCCGTTATGAATTGAAAAATATACAGCCCCCACAACATATTTTGAATGCTATGCAAGAGCTGATTACTGCTGAACGAGAAAAACGTGCCAAAATTTTCCGCTCGGAAGGCGAACGTCAGGGTAATATTAATATTGCAGAAGGTGATAAACTTTCATCAATTCAACGTTCCGAAGGTGAAAAACAAGCCGTAATTAATCGTGCCACAGGTGAAGCCGAAGCGATTATTGCAATTGCGCGGGCGAATGCTGAAGCGATTAAACTTATTGGTGACGCAATTAATCAGGGTGGTGGAGAATTGGCGGTAAATCAAATTTTAGCTCAACAATATATTGAAAAATTTGGTTATTTAGCTAAAGCTAATAATACTATGATTTTGCCTACTAATTTGGCAGATGTGGCTGGGTTTGTGACAACCGCAATGAATGCCGTTAAGCAGAATTCATTAATGAAGAATAACTAGTTAAATTTGAAAGTTAAGATCAAGAAAATAGGCTCTGTTGTAGCCTATTTTTTTATGTTTATAGAGAGTCTAAAATTAAACGGAGGTAAACCAACCACACCTAATTAAGTTAGTAAGATAGTAAGAATCTGGTTGGAATTGAACCGATAATTGCTTGCTAAAATGCTGGCGGTACGTAACCCTGAAAGCCTTTCTCAACTAGAAAGGCTTGTAAGTAAGTTAAGTTATTGGTTGGTAGATTAAACCTATTGCATAGATAGTCTTTTTCTTGACAATCGCATCGGTCGTAATTGAAGCTTTTTCTGGATGGCTGCGATGCATGAATTCAGCGATTTGTCGGTAATCCCAGCTTAGCAATAGTAAGAAACAAATTTCTTGTTCATATTCAGTTAACTTATAGATATTGTAACGGGTTGTCGCGGGTTACTATCAGGTTATTATCTCTTTTACGAAGATCCGAACTTTAATTCCATCGCTATACTCATGAGTATTTACTACTGTCAAATTTTCTCTGGGGTTGCCGCGCTGCATTACCGCTGATCTTCCTGAGTATATTTTGCAGCATAGTTGGCCGTAGCCAAAAGCGGCATTTCAGCATCCAATTTACCTTTAACTTTACGACCGGAGGAAAAACCAATCATCCGGGCACAGGCATCCGTAGCAATTATGTGCCGTGAATAAATATCTTTGGCACCTATCAAGATATTTGAAGTTTTTGATAAAACCGCTAATGCCGATTCAAATTCTTCAATGAATTGTATCTGCTTAGTGCTATAGTCTTGAGGTTTGACTAACTTCATGTGATTTTCCCCAAAACATAATGTGAGCGCTGCGTAATCAGGTCTAATTGAAAGCCGCGGTTGGATTAACCGGTTTACCTAAGTGGCGCAATTCGATATAAACACCGCCCATCGGTTGATTATTTTCACTGCCGGTGCTGGCGATTTGCTGCCCGGTTTTTACCCGGCTGCCTTTGCCTACTTGTGCCAATACCCCGCTATATACCGACGTATAGTTATCACCATGATCAATTACGATAATTTGTCCAAAACCCGGTAATTCTCCGCTAAATAATACCGTTCCGCTTGACATTGCAAATACTGGTGAATTGTCAGCTGTTTGCAGTAGCACACCATTATTACGAACACTGTCGCGCATTTGTCCAAAACCAACCACAATTTTGCCGCTAACCGGTTTTGTAAGTTTTCGCGATAAAAACGGTGAATTGTCTTCAACCGAAGTATCGATGTTGGCATTATTAATTGGTTTGGTCACAGCCGGTGGCTGCTGCGTAGTGGTAGTAGCATTGCCTGCAGCGGTATTATTGCTGGTATTAGCTGCAGCAATTTTCTTTTGTTGCGCAGCTGCTGCGGCTGCCGCTTTTTTTGCCGCCAGCTGTTGTTTGCGCTCAGCATCGGCAATTTGTTTTAATAATTTATTTAACTGCGCTTGGCGCTGTCTAAGATGGTTTAACTGTTTTTTTTCCTGATCAATTTGCTGTTTTACTGCGATTACCTGCTGGGTTTTTTCTTGCGTTGTTTGTACCAGTTGTTGATGTTGCTGGCTTTTTTCCCCCAACTGTTTATCTAGTCGCGTTACTTCATTTTGTAATTTGGAATTCAAGTTTTGTAATTGCAGTAATTTTTGGTTCAACTGTTGATATTTTCCCTGTTCAACTTTGAGCAATTCAGTTAAATAGATTTTTTTCCGCTCATCATCCAGCGAGGAATTAGCGGCAAATAAGGAGTCTGAATGACTATTGATTTTGTTGATTTGACCATAAATCTGGTTGATAGATTGCGTTACCAGCGCTTTTGCCTGCTCCGTTGCAGATTCCATTTGCGGGATAGCTGCGCTTAATTGTTGCAGTTGCTGTAGATCGCCATCGCGTTGGTTTCTCAATTTAGCAAGCAATGCCTGCGATTTAGTGATTGCTGACTGCGAGTCTTTTAGTGCCGCGGCAATTTGTTGCTGCTTTTGCTGTTTGGCAGCCAAATCCTGATTAATCTGATTGATTTGACCGGTTAGATCTTTGATATTGTTTGACAGCGCATTACTGGATTCGGCAGCAAAAACCGGAGCGGTGATTACCGCGCCGATTAATGCCAAAATTTTTATGTTACAACTCATGCTTCAAGCCTAAGATTTGAATTGCAACAGCGATTGACCGGTCATCTCGACCGGTTGTTCAATTCCCATCATTGCCAGCAGCGTTGGTGCTACATCCTGTAACGACCCACTGTCGCGAATACTTGCCGGACGTCCGATATAAATACACGGTACCAGATTGGTCGTATGTTGAGTATGTGGCTGCTTGCTTTGGTAATCGAACATTTCTTCACAGTTGCCATGATCCGCGACGATTAAAACTTCGCCACCCATTTTGCGCATGGCTTCTACTGCGGCACCAACATATTTATCCAAGGTTTCTACTGCTTTAATTGCGGCATCTAATTTTCCAGTATGTCCAACCATATCGCCATTGGCAAAATTAGTAATAATCAAATCATAATTATCCGAATTAATTGCTTCAACCAATTTTTCGCCAACTTGCGGCAAACTCATTTCCGGCTTCAGATCATAAGTTGCTACCTCTTTTGGTGAGTCAATTAAAATCCGCGTTTCGTTGGCAAACGGCTGTTGCTCGCCGCCATTAAAGAAATAGGTTACATGCGGATATTTTTCGGTTTCAGCAATCCGCAATTGTTTCAGTCCGCGCGAACTGATATATTCACCCAAGGTATTGGCAATTGATAACGGAGGGTAAGCAATTAAACAATCAAATTTATCGCTATAGCGAGTCATGGTGACATAGGCTGCTGGAGTAAAATCAACCCGTGTGAATCCATTGAATTCTTTGCCGATAAATACCTCGGTCATTTGCACCGCCCGATCAGAACGGAAGTTGGCAAAAATAATGCTGTCACCGGTTTTCATTCCCGGATAGTTATTAAAAATTGCTGGTTTTACAAATTCATCGGTGATTTTTTCTACATAAGTAGCATCAACTGCTGCTTGTGGTGTTGTAAATTGAGTGATGCCATCGGCGCTAACTAGCGCTTTATAAGCTAATTCGACCCGATCCCAACGTTTGTCGCGATCCATGGCATAATAGCGTCCGGCAATGGTAGCAATTTTTGCTTTGGGGAAGTTTTTCAGGGTTCCCTCAAGCAATTCGATATATTTTTTGGCGCTCTGTGGTGGGGTATCGCGTCCATCCAAGAACGCGTGTACCCAAATGTCGGTAACATTATCAGACGAGCTGACTAATTTGATTAATTCATTAATGTGATTTTGGTGTGAATGTACGCCACCATCCGATAATAGACCCATGATATGGACGGTATGTGTAGTTGTTGCGCTACAGGCGGTTAAGAAAGCGGAATTTTTATAAAAATCGCCAGTTTCGATCTCATAATCAATTTTGGTAATGTCTTGGCGGACAATCCTACCTGCGCCGAGATTTAAGTGTCCGACTTCTGAGTTGCCGAATTGACCTTTAGGTAAACCAACATATTGTTCAGATGCGTTTATCTTGCTAAAAGGATAATTTTGCATATAGTTATCTAAATTGGGCTTTTTAGCTTCGGCTACGGCATTAAAGTCTTCGTCGTTGCGAATACCAAAACCATCCATAATAATTAGTAGAGCTTTTTTCATCTTTGGTGCATTCTCTTAGATTTCAGCTTGTTAGCTGGTTGATTTTTTGTTACAATACAGGGTAAATTTTATTTTACCAAAACATTATTTTAATATAAACATGAGGTTTCCATGCAATTAGATTATACCAAAAGTCAGCAAATCATTAAAAATTCTACGGTTTTATTTACCGAAGCGCAGCTTGATGCCGCTTTAGATACTATGGCAGCAAAGATTGATGCTGAAATTGAAGGGGAAATCCCGGTTTTTCTGACGATCATGAACGGTGGAATGATGTTCTCTGCCGAATTAAGCAAACGTTTAAAAAATCCGATTACTATGGATTATATTCATGCTTCCCGTTATGGTGATGCGCATTATGGCTCAAGTCATATTACCTGGTATCGCCAGCCAAAAGACGAATTGATTCGCAATCGAGTAGTTTATATTTTGGATGATATTTTGGACGAAGGACATACTTTAGCTGAGGTTAAACGCTTTTTAATCAGCGCGGGTGCCAAAGAAGTTCGAATTGCGGTAATGGTTAATAAAGATATCGGTAAAGAAAAACCGGTTTATGCAGATCACGTTGGTGTGGTTGCGCCGAATCACTTTTTATTCGGGTTTGGGATGGATATTTTTGATATTAATCGCAATCTTCATCAAATTTACATTTACAACAGCAATAATTAGTTTGCTGCCAAAGAATTTGGCTCAAGTTAATAAGTGATGTTATGCATAGAGAGCTAAGTTACTAATTTTGACTATCGGGCATGCTGGTTGTGGA
Organism: Pseudomonadota bacterium; assembly: GCA_052033675.1. Taxonomy (GTDB): domain Bacteria; phylum Pseudomonadota; class Gammaproteobacteria; order Burkholderiales; family UBA11063; genus Aquella. The sequence continues at coordinate 12,676 of JBPOJK010000165.1, read as the reverse complement.
TGCTAAATCAGTGTGCATTGCGAAAAAGTCAATGGCTTGTTATACGGTTTATTGTCCTGTATAGCATTAAAAGATAGCGTTAATTATTCCTGTGAGGTAGCTGTACAAATGTCATTTCTAGCGATTTTTGTAACCATTTTTTTGGAACGCCAAAAGTTATTAGGTGGTGTTCGCTCATGGTTTAATACCAAACTTGAACAGTACGCTAATTTTTTCGTTAATCGAGATTTTCAGACGGTCCGCGAAATTAGAGTCCAGTTCATTTTAGCGGTGTTACCGTTTGTGATCATTACGCTGCTGTTGATGTTGTTACCGTTGGGGCAACATCATATTATCTATTTTCTGGTAAATTGCCTGCTATATATTTTGTGCGTAGATATTTTGGGGTGGAAGGAAGAAGCTAAAACTACCAATCGCGGCAGCGAGTTTCAACAGTTTGTACAAACCTATGCGACGCGCTTTTTTGCGACCACGTTCTGGTTTATTGTTTTGCCATCTTGTTTAGGTGCGATTGCCTATTTGGTGTTAACGATTATTGGCAATAGGCTGCGTCAACGCGGTGAGGATTCAGTGGTTTATACTGTGGTGGTGGATAAGATGTTATTCTGGATCAATATTGTACCGTATACACTCCTGTGCATATTTATTTCTGCGGCCGGTGATTTTGAAGAAGTTATGCGCTACGTGCTTGAACAGCGCGGTAAGGTTAAGTTGAGCTTTTACTATCTGGAAAATGTCTTAAATGAAGTCGCATTTATTGCGATCGGCAAAGATAAATTTACGATGCAGCGGAACTCTTTTGACGATGAAGGAATCGAAGATTTGCGCAAGAATAATAGTTTATTTGACCCGCAAGTAGTTGATTATGTGGTTGCCCTATTGTATCGTAGTGGATTGTTTTTTATTCTGGCAATTACGGTAATTTCGATCATTATGCTATTTTGAGCATTAAAATGAAACCGCTTTTTGTCTTCATGAGCCTGTTGTTGATAATGAATGAGGCGTTATTTGCCGATGAAATTTATCAATATCAGGATAAAAATGGGGCGATGGTATTTACCAATAAACCGGTTAAAAATGCCAAAAAAGTGAACTTGCCGCCACTTTCGGTGTATGCGGCACCGATGACCGAAAAGGATTATAACTCTTCGAGCCTGACCGGGAAAATAACTAATCCTCAGCGTTCATCAAGCGGGTTAGCCAAGATTTATGTTAAAGATTCATCGCCGAGTTTTGGTACCAACGAAGCTGGACGCCAACAAGTTTTAAGTGATGAACTGGACTACGAGAAGCAAGCCCTAAAGGATGCTAAACAGGCGTTGATTAATGGGCAAGGCAAGTTGACCAGTGAACAAAAAGATCCTCAAGCTTATCAAGCGCGGATTCAGGGATTAAAAGATGCGGTGACGGAGCATGAAAAGAATATTGATATTTTGAGCCGTCAATTAGGACGCAATAATTAAGTGATGTTGTGCGTATGATAGAGATTTTAGCACTAAAACATAGATATATATGCGTAACATTAGTAATTAAAATTGTATTTTATAGATATATAATTGTCTGCAATAATTAGGAAAATTTATGAGTCGACATTTTTTGGAATTTGAAAAGCCAATTGCCGAGTTAACGGAGAAGATTGATGAACTGCGCGAGATGCAGGACGATTCGGCGGTGAATATTTCAGCTGAAATTGAGCTGCTGCAAAGCAAGGTCGAAGAGTTAACCAAAGAAATTTATTCCAAACTTGGTGCGTGGGAAATTTCGCAGGTTGCCCGTCATCCGGCTAGACCAAGAACGTTGGATTATATCAACAATATTTTTAGCGACTTTATAGAATTGCATGGTGATCGACATTTTGCTGACGATAAATCGTTGATTTGTGGAATGGCAAAATTGGGCGAGCAGTCCGTGGTGGTTATTGGTCACCAAAAAGGTCGCGACACCAAAGAGAATCTGGCACGGAATTTTGGAATGCCGCGTCCGGAAGGCTACCGCAAAGCATTGCGTTTAATGCAGTTGGCGGAAAAATTTAATTTGCCGGTAATTACCTTTATTGATACTTCCGGTGCCTATCCAGGAATCGGTGCGGAAGAGCGCAATCAGTCGGAAGCGATTGGGCGCAATTTATATGAAATGGCGAATTTTGCAGTGCCGATTATTTGTACGGTGATTGGCGAGGGTGGTTCCGGTGGCGCATTGGCAATTGCGATCGGTGATCAGATTAATATGCTGGAATATGCGATTTACTCGGTAATTTCGCCGGAAGGCTGTGCCTCAATTCTGTGGAAAGATGCTACTAAGGCCAATCAGGCCGCGGAAATTTTAGGAATTACCGCCAACCGCCTGAAAACTCTCAACCTAATTGATGCGGTGATAAACGAACCATTGGGCGGTGCTCATGCCCACCCGATTGAAATGATGAATAAATTAAAGCGTAATTTGCGTGATAATTTGAAGAAGTTGCAGGAGTTAGACAAAGATACTCTATTGGCTCGTCGCTTTGAGCGAATCATGAGCTATGGAAAATTCAAGATTGAAGAATGATTGTTTAAATTACTGTACCGCGGATGTTAATGAGTTGGTGCAGCGATTAATTAAGCATTGGCCGTCGCAATTGGACGGTCATTTGCATTTGTGCGTTGGATTAAGCGGTGGTATTGACTCGGTAGTGTTATTGCATTTGCTTAATCATGTGCGCCAAATCAAGCCGCTGACTCTCTCGGCAGTTCATGTCAATCATGGCTTATCCCCATTCGCGGCAACGTGGAGCGAATTTTGCCAAAATCTCTGTAATAGCTGGGATATTCCCTTAAGCATCGAGAGTGGACAGGTGGTTAAAGAACCTGCTCAGGGTTTGGAAAATTCTGCACGCAAATTTCGCTATCGGATTTATGCCGATATTGCTGCCGATGTGGTAGTTCTTGCCCACCATCAGGATGATCAGGTCGAAACCATTCTCAGTCAGTTGATGCGGGGGAGTGATATTCATAATTTGTCCGCAATGCTGGAATTATCTTCCCGCAGTCAAAAATACTTTTGGCGACCGTTATTGAAAATTACTAAACGCCAGTTGTTAGAATACGCCCATCACTATGGTTTATCTCACGTAACCGATGAAAGTAATGATGATCCGCGTTATTTGCGCAATTTTCTGCGCAATCAAATTATTCCGCAATTAGTTGCCTATGATGACAATGTTATTACCAAAATGGTGGGAAGCATCGGTTCCTTGCAACAGGCTTGTGCGTTGAATGATGAATTGGCTCAATTGGATTTAGCTACATGCGGCGGACCGCAGCAAATTTTGGTGACAGAATTTTGTTGTTTAAGCATAACCCGTCAGATTAATCTATTGATTTATTATTTACGGCAGCTTCAATTGCCGCTACCATCAACGCGGCAGATCAATGAATTTGTACGGCAATTAAATGAATCCGCGGCTGACCGTTATCCACAGTTAAAGGTCGGGAATAAGTGCCTTTGCAAAAAACGCAATCTAATTGCGGTTTATTAGGAATTAATATATGTTTTTAGAAGAACGTCATCAAAAAATTCTTGAAATTTTAAATGCACAGGGCAAGATAGTGGTGCGCGATTTAAGTGCCTTATTCGGTGTCAGCGAGGGAATGATCCGTAAAGACCTGCAAGCCTTGGAACAACAAAATCAGCTCAAGCGTACCTATGGTGGTGCAATTATTCGCCGTGAAATGCCGCATGATGAAGTGTTGCGGGAGCGCTTGGATAAAAATCGGACGGCAAAAAATATCATTGCTCGGTTGGTTGCTAAACAAATTCCGGCTGGTTGCTCGGTTTTTTTAGATAGTTCAAGCACCAACCTATTGGTAGCACAGGAACTGATTCAATCTCAGCGATTTAACCGGATCATTACCAACATGCCGCAATTAATTACGTTGTTTCCGGCGGAAAGCCCGTGTGAATTATTTTTGCTCGGTGGCCGTTTTGATAAACGTCTTGGCGGAGTGGTGGGGCTGGAAGCGGTCAATACTCTTAAGAAACATCAAATTGACATCGCGGTTTTGGGCGTGGCAGGAATTGATTTGGTGCGGGGGATTGTTACTAATTTTGATAGTGAAGAAGGTTTAACCAAACATGCGGTGATTGAATCTTCACGACAAACGATTGTCACGCTTGAGAAAGAGAAATTTTATCATGATGGTGGTTTTTCTTTTGCAACCCTCAAAGAAGTTGATTTATTGGTTTGTGATAAAGAATTGACACCCGCGGAATTGAAACAACTTGAATCTCATGCAGTTAATGTTATTACTTCGTAGAACTCGTTTTATAACTGCTGTTACGCATGATAAAGTTTTAACGCTGAGTTATTGATTTTTCCTCATGGTACGCTGATTTTACAAGGGCTTTTCAGCGCGCAAAATCGTCAAACTCAATAACTTTAGCGTCAAAATATAAATAAGTGTGTAACATCAGTTATAATTTAAAACCAAACACTAAAAATATTATATCGTGCGCTAATATTCACCAGATAAACATCAGAACAAAGAAATTTAATTTTTACTCTTGAAATTCTGATTATCATTCCCATATAGCAAACTGTTAAAACTTTTTATTTATTAATTTTGACTTTAAGGAGTTGATTTTATGGCAACAATTAAGCCGTTACATGATCGTGTAGTTATTGAACGTGTTGAAGCAGAAGAAAAAACCGCCTCAGGTATCGTATTACCGGGTTCGGCTGCAGAAAAACCTGATATGGGAGTAGTTGTAGCTATCGGTGCCGGTAAAGTGCTGGAAAACGGTAGTCGTGCTCCTATGTGTGTAGCTGTCGGTGATAAAGTATTATTTGGCAAGTATTCAGGTCAGGTAGTAAAACTTGATGGTAAAGAACTGACCGTTATGCGCGAAGAAGATATTTTGGCGATAGTTGCTTAATTGATAATCACAGAAAGTTTTTAGTAAGGAATAATATATGTCAGCTAAAGAAGTAAAATTTGGAATTGATGCCCGCGAAAAAATGGTGCGTGGGGTTAATGTATTGGCCGATGCAGTTAAAGTAACCTTGGGTCCTAAAGGTCGCAATGTGGTACTGGAGCGTTCTTTTGGTGCGCCGTTGGTTACCAAAGATGGTGTGTCAGTTGCCAAAGAAATCGAATTAAAAGATAAATTTGAAAATATGGGTGCGCAAATGGTTAAAGAAGTTGCATCCAAGACTGCCGATGTTGCCGGTGATGGAACCACTACTGCTACAGTATTGGCACAGGCAATTGTCAAAGAAGGTATGAAATATGTTGCTGCGGGAATGAATCCAATGGATTTGAAACGCGGTATTGATAAAGCGGTAGAGGGATTGGTTAGTGAATTAAAAAATATCGCTAAACCATGTACTACCAGTAAAGAAATTGCACAGGTTGGTTCAATTTCAGCAAATTCTGATGAATCAATCGGTGAAATCATCGCAACTGCGATGGACAAAGTTGGTAAGGAAGGCGTGATAACTGTAGAAGATGCCAGTGGATTGAATAACGAATTAGACGTAGTAGAAGGTATGCAGTTTGACCGTGGTTATTTATCGCCTTACTTTATCAATAATGCCGACAAACAATTGGCGATTTTGGAAAATCCGTTTATCTTGTTGATTGATAAAAAAATCAGCAATATTCGTGATTTATTACCAGTATTAGAACAAGTGGCTAAAGCTGGTCGTCCATTGTTGATTATTGCTGAAGATGTTGAAGGTGAAGCCTTGGCGACTTTGGTAGTTAACAATATGCGTGGAATTCTGAAAGTGGTTGCGGTAAAAGCACCTGGTTTTGGTGATCGTCGCAAAGCAATGCTGGAAGATATCGCAGTTCTAACTGGCGGTACAGTGATTGCTGAAGAAGTTGGCTTGTCTTTGGAAAAAGCTGAATTAACTCAATTGGGTCAAGCTAAACGCGTTGAAATCGGTAAAGAAAACACTACGATTATTGATGGTGCCGGTAGCGAAGAAATCATTAAATCCCGCGTTGAGCAAATTCGTAAACAAGTAGCTGAATCTACTTCTGATTACGACAAAGAAAAACTGCAAGAACGCGTGGCTAAATTGGCTGGGGGAGTTGCGGTAATTAAAGTTGGCGCTGCTACCGAAGTTGAAATGAAAGAGAAAAAAGCTCGCGTGGAAGATGCTTTACATGCTACTCGTGCTGCGGTTGAAGAAGGTATTGTTGCTGGTGGTGGCGTGGCGTTATTGCGTGCCCGTAGTATTCTGTCTGACATCAAAACTAGTAATGTTGATCAAGAGGCTGGTGTGAAGATTGTTCTAAAAGCAATTGAAGCGCCATTGCGTCAAATTGTTGCTAACTGTGGCGAAGAGCCATCTGTGGTGATCAATAAAGTTCTGGAGGGCAAAGGTGCTTATGGTTACAATGCCGGTAGCAATGAATTTGGCGATTTAATTGAGATGGGTGTTTTGGATCCTGCAAAAGTGACTCGCGCTGCGTTACAGCATGCCGCTTCTGTTGCCGGTTTGATGCTAACTACCGATGCAATGATTGCTGAGTTGCCAAAAGATGATGCTCCAGCTCCTGCCGGAGATATGGGTGGAATGGGCGGTATGGGTGGTATGTACTAATCCTCATCCGTTACCTCGATCAAAAGTCCCTGAATTATTCAGGGACTTTTTTTATTTGAAGTGTTAAAATTTTAGTTAAAAAATCACAGTTAAATAAAAGTTAATAAAAAATCATAACTTTCTGATAATTAATTGTATTTGGCTATGCTTTGTTGTTTAATGATAAAAATTATTAACTAAAAGCTGCAAAACTTGCATAATAGATTGTGAAGCATTGTATAATCAATAATTCCTACCGAGTTTTCAATTTTTCCTCATGCGGTACTGAGGGTTACTGAGGTGTCGTATGATCGGGAAAGTTGTTGCCGGAAGAAAAACAAAAATAATATGATATTTAAAGGAATATTTACAATACATTTTTTGGCTGGATTTTAGCCAGTCCGCAAAATTTGAATTATGTACGCTAATCTAGCCCATATTAAGTGAGGGGTGGTGTTAGCGTGCATTGATTGCTTTAGAATATTCGTAGGAAATTTAACAAGCTCACTAATTTGCTTATTTTTAAGCTTTTTTAAGGAAAAAGTTATGGCGGCTAAATCTACAGGGGATGGAATTAATGTTAAGGATTTAACCTTTTTTGCGTTATTTTCTTTAACTTTCGGTTCTATGATGGGGAGTGGGGTATTTGATATTCCACAAAATATTGCCAATCGTTCCGGTGCGGTGGCAGTAGTTTTACACTGGTTTATTGTGGCGGCTGGAATGATCGCTTTAGCGTGGTCATTCGTGTATATCAGTAACAAGCGCCCGGATATTAAAAGCGGTATTTATGGTTATGCAAAATTCGGCTTTGGCGATTATGTTGGTTTCAGTTCGGCGTGGGGCTATTGGTTGAATGCTTTATTAGGTGATGCCAGCTATCTGATTTATATCTTTGCCACTTTGGGTAATTTCTTTCCAATTTTTGGTCATGGTGCCGATGCGGGTGCTACTCTTCCATCATTCCTTTGTGAGTCGTTGTTAATCTGGATTGTCTATGCCTTGATGATTAAAGGTATTCGTGAAGCATCAATTGTTAATATAATGATTACTACCGTTAAGTTAATGGCGCTGGCGGCAATTATTTTGGTGTTCATTTACGGATTTAAAACCTCAATATTTACTAAAAATATGGCAACCCATGATTTGCATTTAGGCAGTATGTTTGAACAGATTAAAGCTACGATGCTGGTGACGGTCTGGGATTTCTTGGGGATTGAGGCTGCGTGTATTTATGCAATTTATGCTAAATCAATGAAAGATGTTGGCAAGGCAACTATGCTGGCAGTAATTGCGGTATTAATTATTGATACCTTAATTTCCGTATTACCGTTTGGGATTTTGCCAACCGCAGAAGTACAGGCTTTGCATACTCCGTCTACTGCTGGTGTAATGGGCTTGGTCGTTGGACCAATTAGCGCCAATTTAATCCGTGTGGCGGTATTGGTCTGCGTGGTTGGTGCTCTGTTGGCGTGGCAAATGTTGGCAATGAATATTTTATTCTTGTCTTCCAGCGATCGAACTATGCCGAAATTTTTAAGTAAAATTAATAGCCATGGTGTTCCGGCAAATGCCGCATTAATGAGTAGCGTAGTTTTGCAATTCTTTATGGTCTGTGCCTATTTTACCCAAGCGTTATATTTGAATATGATTATGGTCGCGACCAGTTTGGTGCTGGTGCCATATTTGTTGGCGGCAATGTATTCAGTTAAACTGATTATTACCGATAAAAAAATTCATTGGTATGAGTTGATCAAAGGTGGTTTATCGGTTACCTATGCCGTATGGATGATTTATGCTGGTGGTATGAAATATCTGGCGATTTCAAGTTTAATGTATGTGGCGGGTATTTTATTCTTTGCTAAAGCTCGGCGTGAGGACAAACGCAAGCTCTTTGAGAACAAATTTGAAATTGTATTGTTTCTCGTGATTATAATTTGTGCGTTGGTTTCAGGTTATATGTGGTACACCGGTGCCTTGCAACTCTAGTAACTGGATAGGCTTTGATGGATTGATTCTTATTCTTGAAATTTAGTGCGATACTGTGGGTTAGCAAAGGTCATGTAATTAATGTTATGTGACCTTTGTTTTATTTATGCGCTATTTTTATGATCAGTTATTCTTGACGAAAATAAGCTAATTCAGCTATAATCCTTATCTCATCTTTGCCGGGATGGCGGAATTGGTAGACGCGCTAGGTTCAGGTCCTAGTCCCATTTTATGGGGTGTGGGTTCGAGTCCCACTTTCGGCACCACACTTGCTCTTGTGGGTTTTCCCTTATGCTTTTCATGTTACTATTATTGCCTAGATTGATATTTCAAATATTTCACCTTCAACGCGATAGTATGTTGCCGGTTTGTCAGATTGTACGCTAGGTTTATATTGTGCAAAAACTAAGCATCTCTCTATACCAGCGAGGTTTCAATTTTAACTCTGCTGTTTTAGCGCTGGTTGTGATAAAATACGCGACAATTATTTTATGAAAATAGTCAAGCTATGCACGAATACGCTAAACTTCTAGACGGCTTAAACTCCGAACAATTAAAAGCAGTTACTTATCAAGACGGTTCATTGCTGGTGCTGGCTGGTGCCGGTAGCGGCAAAACTAAGGTGTTGACCACCCGTTTGGTATGGCAGATAAAAACTGGTGGACTCGGGTTAAGCGAAGTTCTGGCGGTTACTTTTACCAATAAAGCGGCTCGTGAAATGCTCTATCGGGTTGGTAAATTGCTTAACACTGATACCCGTTATATGTGGGTTGGAACTTTTCACTCGATTGCACTGCGATTTTTGCGTTTGCACTATATGGAGGCTGGGTTGCCGGCGAGTTTTCAAATTATCGACTCTGCCGATCAATTGTCGTTGATTAAGCGTTTAATTAAACAATCCAATCTGGATGAAGATCGTTATCCACCGCGCGAAGTTCAAAGTTATATCAATCACCAAAAAGAACAGGGACTACGTGCGGCGCAATTAACGCCTGATGGTTTACGCAGTAAATATTGGCTCGAAATTTATACTCTGTATGAAGAAGCCTGTAACCGTGACGGTTTGGTTGATTTTACCGAATTATTGTTGCGCAGCTATGAGTTATTTTGTTTGCATGATAATCTACTGGCGCGTTATCGCCAGCAATTCAAACATATTTTGGTTGACGAATTTCAGGATACCAATACCTTGCAGTACAAATGGTTGCAATTGTTGGTCGGTGATAATACCAGTATTTTCGCGGTTGGTGATGACGATCAGTCAATTTATGCCTTCCGGGGTGCCAAAGTCGGCAATATGCGGTTATTTTTGCGCGATTTTAATGCACCGGAACCGTTGCGACTGGAACAAAACTATCGCTCAACCCCAATTATTCTGGCGGCAGCCAATGCGGTAATCGGTAATAATAGCGAGCGAATCGGCAAGAGTCTATGGACCGACAACTCACTTAATGAAAAGATTCGGCTTTATGAGGGTTATACCGAAGAAGATGAAGCTTATTTTGTGATTGATGAGATCAAAAATTTAGCGAATAACGGTATTGATTTGTCAGAAATGGCAATACTTTATCGTTCCAATGCCCAATCGCGGGTTTTTGAGCAGCATTTGTATAATCGCGGCTTAGCCTATCGAGTTTATGGCGGGTTGCGTTTCTTTGATCGGCAGGAAATCAAGCGGGTTTTGGCGTACTTGCGGCTGCTGGTCAATCCCAATGATAATGAAGCATTCTTGCGGGTGGTTAATTTTCCGGCACGCGGGATTGGTCCCAAAACTATCGAAAATCTTCAGGAATTAGCGGTTAGCAATAATATAACTTTATTTGAAGCGGTGGAGTTATTGCCGGGTAAAAGCCGGCTTACCGTCAATAAATTTTGCGATTTGATCCGCTTAATGCAGCAGGAGAGCAAGGTTTTAAACTTACCGGAAACAATTAGTTATATCATTGAAATGAGCGGCATTCGTGATTTTTATCAAAATGAACCCAAAGAAGGTGAAGAGCGGCTGGATAATCTGAATGAATTGGTGACGGCGGTTTCCGGCTTTGAGAGCGAAGATGGTAATAATCCGCTGGTTGAGTTTTTGGCACATGCGGTCTTGGAGTCGGTTGATAATCAGGCGCAGAATTATGAATCCGCGGTGCAGTTGATGACTGTACACGCCGCCAAGGGCTTGGAATTCCGGGTGGTGTTTGTGGTGGGGCTGGAAGACGGTTTATTTCCCCATGATAACTCCTTAAATGCCCAGAAAGATGTTGAGGAAGAGCGGCGCCTAATGTATGTGGCAATCACTCGTGCCCGAGAGCGGCTGTACTTGCTGCGTGCCTGTAGCCGCTTATTATGGGGCAAGCGTTTAGCGGCACCTATTTCACGCTTTGTTAACGAAATTCCAGCTGAATTGATTCTGAATATTTCTGGTGTCAGCAAGATTGGTTATAATCAGTTAAGTGATTATGATAGTTCTGATTATGCGGTATCACATTTGGCAGAACCGTTAAGGGCGGTTGAAAACCCGGAACATCGTACGGCGCGGGTGGTTTTGAAAGATCAGGATCTAACCGTTAAGATTGGTGATATGATTCGGCATGCCAAATTTGGTAGTGGCAAAGTGCTGCGCCTGAATCAGGATGGCAAAAAGATGACTGCCGAAATTTTCTTTATTGGGATTGGTAAAAAGACACTGGATTTAAATATTGCCAAAATTGAAAAGGTACATTGATTTTTTATGGTTAAAATTTATGATTTCTGGAAAGATAAATTTAACTTTCCAACCTTAATAATTGTAGTTGCACTTATTATTGGTGTAATTCATTTTTTCTCCTATCTGATTCCACTAACCGATGATGCTTTTGTCGTAACTAACTCCCAGCCGGTTGCGGCGGATGTTTCCGGTTATATTACCGCGCTTTATGTTAAAAATGGGCAAAAAGTCAAAAAAGGCGATCCCTTATTCCAAGTATTTACTAAACCTTACCAATTAGCGTATGAGAAAGCCTTGGCTGATTATAAGGAAGCGCAAGCCGCAATTGCGGTAATTGACGAACAAACCGCCAAAAATAAAGCATTACTATCATCAATGACACAGAACCTTGGTAAAGCCAAATACGAATATGATTTAAAGCAAAATCCGCGGGTTAGTCGTTCGGTGTCGGAATTGGAAATCAAGAAACTTGGCTATGATGTTAACTCGCTGGAAGAACAAGTAAATGCCTTGAAAAATCAGATCAAGATTGATGATAAGCAATTATTGCAACAACAGCAAAAAGTTGCGGCACTAAAGGCGGTTATGGACAATGCTAAAGTTAATCTTGATTTGACCACCGTGCGCGCCGGTAGTGACGGAATGGTTGATAATATGTATTTATCGCTGGGAACGCCGGTCAATCAACGCCAGCCGCTATTTTCGTTTATCAGTACCGATGAGTGGTATGTCCAAGCCAATTTCAATGAAACCGATTTGCGCTATGTTCGTCCGGGCGATAAAGTAACGATCATTTTACGGATGTATTATTTTGATCGGGTATTTCATGGCGAGGTGGTTAACAATCTGTGGGTGGCCTCTCGTCAAAATACTGCCGCGCATAATCAACAGCAAGTTGTTCAGAATGAAAATGAGTGGTTGAAATTACCACAACGGATGCCTTTGCAGATAAAAATAACTGATCCGGATCCGAAATATCCACTCAATCCGGGAGCTAGTGCTTTTGTTTATATTCACACCTCTCATTAAGCGAACATTACAGGCACTGGATCGCTACGATCCGTACGGGTTTATGCGCGTTAGCGCCATGCAGGCACTGACGGTTATCTTGGTGCTGTTTATGATAAATTTTGCGTTTTCGCCCTTTGCCATGACCACAGCACTGCAAATTCCAGTCTTTGGTATTATTGCTACCAGTATTGAGAAAAGCTTTAGCAATCGGATTCGCAACGTAGCGGTATTTTGTGGATTATGTATTGCCTACGCCTTTTTACTGGCAATCGTTCAGGAATATCGTTTTTTGGTTGTGATTAGCGTGGGGGTTTTTATTTTTAGTTTATTTATGTTCAGCAAGCTAAAATTTCCGTTTATGCTTGGAATGGTTACCTTGGTTCAGGTAGTTGGCTATACTTTATTGAAAA
>JBPOJK010000010.1:0-17586 GCA_052033675.1 Pseudomonadota bacterium | reverse complement strand
GGCAGGTTGTTAGTGGCGGTAAAGGTAAAGCTGAAGTAAATCTAGAATGGAATGGAGGATTCCAAAATTTTAACATTCTGCAAACGGTTGGTTCGATTAATGCCCATTTTGAAGCTGGGAAATTCTTGAAAGTAAATCCAGGTTTACTTGGCGGGTTAATGAGTATTATCAATCTGCAAGGAGTGTTTGAATTTGGTTCTGGCGATGTTAGTGACATCTTTAAACAAGGTTTTTTCTTTAATACGCTGGATTTAAATACCAATATTTTGGCTACCCGGCTGGAACTGAAAAATATTTATATTTCCGGGCCTTTAGCGAATGTAAATAGTTATGGGTCGGTAAATTTTGGTAATCGGACGGTTGATGCTTATGTTGCAGTAGCACCAAAATTAGGTGTGGCGGTAGCGCTGGCTGCCGGGGTTGTCACTCTTGACCCGCTGGTGGGGATTGCGGTTTATCTTGGTGAATTGGCTTTTGATGATCCGCAAAACAAGGTCTTCACTCAGGGTTACCATGTTTACGGTGATCTGAAAAAACCTACTGTAGAGAGTTCAAAAGTCAAAGATATGAAATATGCGCCGGCAAATTTATTTGTTAGTGAAAGTTCGATGTGAATTCACGGCTAAATATTGCGCTTATTCAGATGATCTCAACGCCAAGTGTTGCTGAGAATCTAGTTAAAGCTGAGGAATTAATTGCTCAAGCATGTGCTAACTTCGTTGATTTGGTAGTGTTACCGGAGTTTTTTATCCAGATAACTACCACAGATGATGCTAGGCGATTTGATTGCGCCGAAAATTTGGGACATGGCGCTATTCAGCAGTTTATGGCCGAGATGGCAATCAAATATCAATGCTATCTCGTCGCGGGCACGATTTTAATTAAACACTTAGCCACACAAAAATATTACAACACTTCAATTGTCTTTGATCCGCATGGGAAGCAGGTTGCGGTGTATAATAAAATTCACCTTTTTCGTTTTAATGATGGGATCCAGCATTACGATGAGACGTTAACTTTTTCCGCCGGAGAGGATGTTGTGACGTTTGAGGTAAATGGCTTCAAACTTGGGTTAGGAATTTGCTATGATTTACGCTTTCCTGAATTATTTCGCCAAATGGGCATTGTTGATGGAATAGTACTTCCTTCGGCGTTTACTTATGCGACCGGTTTAGCTCATTGGGAGTTGCTATGTAAAAGTCGTGCAGTCGAAAATCAGTGCTATTTTGTTGGTGTAAATCAAGGTGGTATTCATGCAACCGGACGGCATACTTACGGACATAGCTTAGTTGTTGATCCATGGGGCGAAGTTATGACTGAGTGTACCGAAGGAGAGAAAGTTCTTTATGCACGACTTGAACGCACCAAAATCAATGAGGTGCGCCAGAAATTACCGGTATTAGAACATCGTGTTTTGTAAAAAACCAGCAGGAATAACTGCTGGTTTTTTACCATTCATTAAGTCAATTCGATTAATTTATTAAATGTGTTTAATGGCAACTTTATCATTGAATGCAATAATCAGATAACAAACTATCGTAACTGTCATGAATACGGCGCTAATCATGGTAATTGCCGGAATTCCCCAGTGGGTTTGTACCCAGCTTGAATAAACTTGTCCTAGATAAGTTCCAACACCGGAAGAAGTAATAATGAATGAAACAATTCGCGGTGATGGGTGTTCAACTAATAATGTCGCATAAGATATGCTGGAAGAATAAATAGTTGCGCAGCCTAAACCTAGGATGGATATTGCGATATACATCATCATTACGGTAGTAGAGTGATTGATGATGAAATAAGCCGCTAATGAAATAATTGCCGAAATGATGATATATTTGTTTACTTTGATAAATCTAACCGCAAAGCTGGAAATAAAACATCCTACCGCATACATAATCCAAAATAGTGTAACCCCGAAATCAGAGGCTGATTCGCTTAAATGCTGGTATTTGGTCAAATAGGCGGCAACCCAATATGTATAACCAATATAAGACATGAAATAGAAAAATATAGCAATTCCTACTAACCAAACATTAATATTCCATTTGGAGAACTTTTGGGTCGGGCTTTTTTCTTCTGAAACATTAGGTAATACTGCGCGGGTACATAAAAAAACAATTACGGCAAAGATAATGATCACTGAAAAATAAACTGCTTGCCATGAAAAATGCTTCTCAACCATCCAGCCGGCAATCATTGGATACACCAGTGAACCAATACTAAACCATAAATCCAGTTGATTCAATTTTGCGGAACGATCTTTTCCTTCAAAGGAGTGAACAATCAGAAAATTCGGGATTGTTACAATGACACCAAAACAAAATCCGAGCAATATTAGGATTGGGATTAGGAGTTCGGCGGTATGAATGAAGAACATTGCTGTGGTACAGAGAATATAAATTACCGCTCCAATATAAATTTCTTTGCGTACCGACATGAAATTGACAATATAGCCATTTAAGAATTGAAAAATTAACATCCCGAACATGAAAAAGCTAAACACAAATCCAATATAGCCAAGATCTGATTTAAAGTAATCCGCGGCTGGTTGAGTAATCACAAAAGGTAAAACTACGGCGATACCGGTAACGCAAGTAAGACTGTAAGATAACCACGAAAGTTTGGTCAAATTACTTTTAGTATTGATGTCCATTTGTATAATCCTTGTTTAAGAATGTGCTTTATTTGCATAAGGTCTTTATTATGCGCCGATTGTGCCAAAAAAACAAGTGGTACAAAAATACTCTTGACAAGGTGACGGGTTTAGTGAATGGCAAAACAAAAACCGAGAACAATTTTTTTATTGACTCGGTTTTTATTAAGTTAATTACAACAATAGGATATCGTTGTATGGGATTTCGAGCTGTACTATATTAAGGCTGCTTAAATTATCTAATTACGATAAAATTGTAAAAAATATTTTAAATTAAGCATTAAAATTTTGGTTAACAAAATCCCAATTTACCAATTTCCAAAATGCTTCCATGTAGTTAGGACGGCTATTGCGATAGTCGATATAATAAGCATGTTCCCACACATCGCAAGTCAACAGTGCAGTATTATTGCTAGTTAATGGTGTTGCTGCGTTTGATGTTGAAACTAATTCTAAGTCTCCAGCCGGAGTTTTAACTAACCAGCCCCAACCTGAACCAAAGGTTCCAACACAGGTTGCGGTAAATTGTTTTTTAAATTCATCAAATGAACCAAATTTTTTATCAATTGCCGCTTTAATTGCGCCGGTTGGCTCGCCACCACCATTAGGTGACAAGCAATTCCAGTAAAAGCTATGATTCCACACTTGGGCGGCATTGTTGAAAATTCCACCGGAAGATTTTTTTACGATTTCTTCGAGACTGGCATTAGCAAATTCGCCATCTTTTACCAAATTATTAAGATTGGTTACATAGGTTTGGTGATGTTTGCCGTAATGATATTCCAAAGTTTCTTTAGAAATGTGCGGTGATAATCCATCAATAGCATACGGTAATTGAGGTAATTTATGTTCCATAAGGTACTCCTAAGAAAATATTTTTATTGTCAATGCGTGACCCAGCTTTGAGCCGGCATCGAAAATAATTAAAAAAGCAGCAGAGTATACCAGATTTTAGGATTGCTGCTAGTTTAAAAATCAATTAAATTTGCAGACAATAGTTTACCATATTACCCCGATATTGTGAAAAAGATTGATGCTGTTGCTAGTAGGTAGATTACAATACTGCGTAAGTTAGATGCAATTAAGACTCTCGCCAAAAATAAATTTAATAAATCCGGTGGAGTTTTTTATAAGCTGATATTACTAACACCTCGATATATTGTATTAAGTTGTAGATATATATGGATATATTCGCTGAGCGTTACGGGAAAAATTAGTAGGTTGTGAGGGTGAATTAGTAAATCAGCGTGATAATCATTATTATGCGTAGCATCACTAATTGAGTTATAACTATTCTTTTAGACTAATGCACTATGTTAACTCGTTATGGAATTTACCAAAATTTTGCAAAAAAGGGGAAAGATATGTCTAAAGCATCTAAAGCAATCTATGCAGGAAGTTTTGACCCGATAACTAATGGTCATTTATGGGTAATTAAGCGTGCTGCCGAAATTTTTGATAATTTGATCGTTGCAGTTGGTAATCATCCGGATAAAAGCTATACTTTTTCGGTTGCGGAAAGAATTAGTTTATTACAAGATTGTACTGCAGAATTTTCTAATATTCAAATTGGTCAATTTAGTGGCGAGTTTCTAGTAAATTATGCGCTTAATCAGCAGGCAAAATATATTGTCAGAGGGATTCGTAATGTTAATGATTATGAATTTGAGCGCACCATTCGCTACATTAATTCGGATGTGTCTGATGAAATTAATACCATTTTTTTGATACCTCCGCGCGATTATGCGGAAGTGTCATCCAGTTTGGTGAAGGGCTTTGTCGGTAGTCGCGGCTGGCAGCAAATTGTAGCTAAATATGTGCCGGAAATCGTGGTAAAGGCATTAATTAATAAAAGCAATAAGGATTAGTATGAAGAGAATCGATAATAAAAAAAACAATAATGTTAATTTAGCAAAAAGTATTGCCACGTTATGGCGTGACGTCAATAAATTTGAGCAACCCGCCGATGCGGTGCTATCAAAGTTTTTCCGCGAACATCGTGAGTTAAAGGCTTTTGAGCGTGGAGTTGCGGCTGAAACGGTTTATACAATGCTGCGTAATTATCGCAAAATTACGGCAATTATTCCGGCCGCTAATGGGTTACAAATGATCGCCTATACCTGGCAGCATTTTTTAACTTTGGCTCCGGAGATTAACAAAAATATTCCACTGGCTGAATGGGAGGGGGTAAAGAAATTACCGCCGCCGGATTTAAGCACGAGTGAATTCCCTGATTGGTTACAAAAGCGCCTGGCATTGCATTATGATGAGGCATTTATTCGTGATTTGGCAGAAGCTATGCTGAAGCCCGCCAATTTGGTTTTGCGGGCAAATACTTTAAAAATGTCTCGGGATGAATTAATTGCTAAATTTGCCGAACAAGGAATTTCAGTATCACCGACCGCGTATTCCCCATATGGGCTAGTGCTCAAGGAAAAACAAGGGTTAATGAATAATCGCTTATTTTTGGATGGTTGTGTCGAAGTTCAAGATGAATCCAGTCAGTTAGCGGGAATGTTGTTAAGTCCTAATCGCGGTGAGATGGTAGTGGATTTTTGTGCCGGTAGCGGTGGCAAAACATTATTATTCGGAATGCTGATGCGCAATAGCGGGCGAATTTATGCCTTTGATGTGAATGATCGCCGTTTAAATAACCTTTCGCCACGCTTGGCACGCTCGGGATTATCCAATGTTTATCCGCAGTTGATTAATTCCGAAAACGATACTAAGGTTAAGCGTTTGGCTGGGAAAGTCGATCGGGTATTTGTCGATGCACCATGTTTGGGCTTGGGTACTTTACGGCGTAATCCAGATTTAAAATTTCGCCAAGATGAGCCGGCATTAATTGAGATTAACCGTAAGCAGCAGGCAATTTTAAATTCTGCCGCGCGATTGGTTAAAGAAAATGGTTATTTAGTTTATGCGACCTGCAGCATTTTGCCGGAAGAAAACGAAGATATTGTTAATGGTTTTTTAACAAGTCATCCGGAATTTGAGATTGTTCCGGTAACGCAGGTAATTAAAGTTGATGAGCTGGAACTAAGCAATGATAAATATTTACAAATTTATCCACAAACTCATGGTTGTGATGGTTTTTTTGCGTGCTTAATGCAGCGGAAAACTGGAAAGACAGAGTTGTAAATGCGCTCATCGGTTTACGATTAAGAGCTGTCTTTATTCGGTTCGAGAGTGAGAGAGTTCATTTCCTAGTGTAGCGATAAAAAAATTGCCTCGGTAAGACGAGGCGGTTTTTTTATTATATGACAACTATGCTTTACGGCGATATGGCAGATATACCGGCTCCCACATATAATCATCAATCAAATCGACGATCTGGGTTTCTGATAATTTACCTAATGAGCTTAAGCCTTGGACATAAGCTTCTTTAGCTACGGCAATGGCAATATGCCGAGAAACTTGCCGTACCTCTTTTAGCGGCGGTAGTAAGTTGGCATTTGGATCTTGTTTAGCCGGTGACAATTCAGCTAATGCTTTGGCAGCGGTTAGGAACATGTGATCAGTTACCCGCGAAGCATTTACGGCACGAATACCCAAGCCAATACCCGGGAAGATATACGAATTATTTACTTGGTCAATCCGGCGTTCTTTGTCGCCAGTCATATATGGAGTAAATGGGCTGCCGGTTCCGACAATCGCTTTACCATTGGTCCATGCTAACACATCGTGTGGATGGGCTTCGCATTTTGCTGTCGGGTTAGAAAGTGGGAAAATAATCGGGCGTTCGCAATTTTTCGCCATTTGTTCAATTACTTCACGGCTAAAGGCGCCAGTTTGTCCACAAACACCGATAATCATTGTGATGTTGGCATTTGTAACCGTTTCGAGGAATGAAATATTGCTGCTATTTTCGATATTCCAATTTTTTAAAGTTGCCAGTGGTTTTAAAAATGGCTGTTGGAAATCCAAACTTTCAACCTGATCGGTAATCAGCCCGTAGCGATCAACCAAGAAAATATTATTCAGTGCTTCGTTACGGGAAATCCCTTCTTCAATCATTGCATCAACAATCAGATTGCTAATGCCAACCCCAGCCGAACCGGCACCTAAAACAGCAACCTTTTGTTTGGTTAACGGAATACCGGATGCCGCAATTCCCGATAATAATGCACCAACTACAATTGACGCGGTTCCCTGAATATCATCATTGAAGGTACATAGTTGATCTTTGTAGCGGTTTAGTAATTTTAGTGCATTGGCTTGCGCAAAATCTTCCCACTGCAATAATACATTAGGAAAACGTTTTTTAATGGCTTGAACAAATTTTTCGACAAAATCATCGTAGTCTTTACCGCGCACCCGTTTGTTGCGCCAGCCTAAATAAAGTGGATCTTTTAGTAATTCTTCGTTATCAGTTCCGGCATCTAAAATAATTGGCAGGGTTTTTTGTGGTGGAATACCCGCACAGGCGGTATATAAAGACAATTTTCCAATTGGAATACCCATTCCGCCAGCACCCAGATCACCCAATCCCAAAATCCGTTCGCCATCAGAAACTACGATTACTTCGGTATCATCAAGGAATTCATTATCTAAAATTTCATCGATACAGTCACGATTCGGATAGCTGATAAAAAGACCACGGGCTTTTTGGTAAATTTGACCAAATTTTTGACAGGCTTGCCCGACGGTTGGGGTATAAACCAATGGCATCATTTCTTCAATATATTCGGTCAAAATGCCATAAAATAAAGTTTCATTGCGATCTTGAATTCCACGCAGGAAAATGTGGCGACCCAAATCATCGGTAAGATTTTTAATTACTTTGTAATCTTTGTCAACTACTTTTGACAGTGGGTAACTTGAAGGCGGTACCAAGCCACGTAATTTAAAGGCAATCCGCTCATCTTCAGGGAAGCTGCGCCCTTTATTGAGTATCGGATTATTAATCAGATCATAGCCCAGGGCATCTATTTCTAGATATTTTTGACCGGTTTCATCTTTTTGCGTTGTAATTTTCATTTTTTAATTTCTCCTTGAATTGTGTAAATAAGCACGGGAATTATATCAAAATAACCATATTGTTTTTATGTATTTTTGTGTAGTTGGTTGGGGTAAAGCTTTATTAACTAGATTCGATAAACCGATGCCGTCATGATTTTTGAAGTTAATTTCATTAGGGCTTTAACTGGTGTTGGTAGTTCTGCAGCGCCAAAATCATGAGCCGTATGAGCGTGTTCAATTTCATCGATTTTCATTTGTTCTAATATTGCGCGGCTTTTATTATCATGTTCGGGCAATTTTTCAAGATGGTCACTCAAATGCGCTTCAACCTGTTTCTCGGTTTCCTCTAAAAATCCCAAATTCCATTTATCACCCAAAATCCCGGCACTAACGCCAATTGCGAGGCTACCGACATAAAATAATGGGTTTAATAAGCTAGTTTTACCGCCTAACTCTTGAATTCGCTGCTCAGTCCAGGCCAGATGTTCGGTTTCCTGATAAGCGGCATGATCCAGTGCTTGCTGGTTGGATTTGTCGCGGGCGGTTAGCGCTTGCCCCTGATATAGCCCTTGGGCACAGACTTCACCACAGTGATTAATTCGCATTAAGCCGATAATATGTTTTTTTTCAGCAGCAGTAAATTCCTGATCGGAAATTGAGTTATCGGGATGTGGCCGGGTTGAAATTGGTTTATGAAATAAGGTTTTGAAAAATTTATCAATTTCGATAATTGCGTTGTCAAGCATAGCGAATATTCCTGAAAAGTCCGAACGATTAATTAGCAGATACACAGATATAATAGTGTATAATTATACATCTTAATTTAATTTAAAGGATTATTTTATGCAATTAGACAAAATTAAACCCGGTACTCCTGAAGAGTTTAACGTAGTTATTGAAATTCCAGCTAATTCAGCGCCAGTTAAATACGAAATGGATAAAGAATCCGGTGCCTTGTTTGTGGATCGTTTTGTCGGTACTGCAATGTCTTATCCAGCTAATTATGGTTTTATTCCCAATACGTTATCTGAAGATGGTGATCCGGCTGACGTAGTTGTGATTACACCGTTCCCCGTGGCGCACGGCAGCATGATTAAATGCCGTCCATTAGGTGTATTGCGGATGGAAGATGAAAGCGGTATTGATGCTAAGATTATTGCCGTACCAACTAAAAAAGTTTGCCCGGTTTATGCAGATATTGAAACATTGGCACAATTTCCTGAATTGCAAATTCAACAGATCGTTCATTTCTTTGAAAACTATAAAAAGTTGGAAAAAGGTAAATGGGTAAAATTATCTGGAATTGAGGATGCTACTGCTGCTAAAAAAGAAGTTGAAGATTCAATCGTTCGTTATAAAAAATAAGTTACTTGTGAATAAAAAAGAGCGCCATTAGTGGTGCTCTTTTTTATGGCGGGGCAGATATTGTGTGCATTTAGGCGGTGTAAGTTCGCGACTAACTATTCTCGATAGCGATCCTTTAGCGAGCAGCGATCTTTACCAGATGGTGATACGCTGTTGCGGTGGCAGGTACATCCTGTCACTTTCTTTTACCGTAAATGCTGAATAGAAACCCGGCTGATTCTTTAGCGGAGCATTACCGCGTACTGCCGCCGGTGAGTGCGGGTCGCTTTTTAAATAAATGATTTGTTGTTCCGGGCGAACTTTTGCCCGCCAGACATTTGCCCAACTCAAATAAAAACGTTGACTACCACTATAGCCATCAATAATGGGTGCTGATTCGCCATGCAATGATAATAAATAGGCTTTATAGGCAATTGCCAAACCGGAATTATCGGCAATATTTTCACCCAAAGTCAGTTCGCCATTAACATGGTAACCCGGTAGTGGGCTATAGGCATTATATTGCGCTACCAATGCGGCAGTTTTTTGGTCGAAGCGCTGATGGTCTTCTTTAGTAAACCAATCGTGCAAATTGCCGTTGGCATCGTATTGGCTGCCCTGATCATCAAAGCCGTGACTGATTTCATGCCCGATCACTGCTCCGATTCCGCCATAATTGGCAGCCATATCGGCATCCACATCAAAAAACGGTGGTTGCAAAATTGCTGCCGGAAATACGATTTCATTTAATTCCGGATTATAATAAGCATTGACGGTTTGCGGTGTCATTCCCCATTCGCTGCGATCGACAGGCTTGCCGAGCTTATTGATTTCGTAATCATAGTTAAAGCGATTGGCAGCGATGAGGTTGTCAATTAGATTTCCCGCAGTTAAATTTAATCCTGAATAATCGCGCCACTGATCCGGATAACCGATTTTTAGCATGATTGCCGCCAATTTTTCCTGAGCCTTGGCTTTGGTTGCCGGACTCATCCAGTCTAATGATTCAATGCTCATACTATAGGCTGCCATTAAATTGGCAACCAGTGTTTGTACTTTGGCACGGTTTTGTGGCGGGAAATATTGTTCAACATACAATTTACCCAGTGCATTACCCAGTGTTCCTTCAACCAGCGCAATGCCGCGTTGCCAGCGGGGTTTATTTTGCGGAATACCGCTTAAAGCCGAGCCGTAAAAAGCAAAATTTTCATTAACTAACGGTTGTGATAAATCCGGCGCAAAGTGATCAATAATCCTTAATCGCAAATATGTCTGCCACACGGCTAGCGGCGTATGTTTTAGCAGATGGTTAAATTGCTGGAAGTAGCTTGGCTGCGAAATTATCACGTAATTTACCTTGCCCTTGATCCCGCTGGCGGTTAAATAGGTTGGCCATGGATAGCCCGGAGTCAGGGTATCCAATTGTGAGAGCAAATATTTGTTGTAGGTTTTTTGTGGATCGCGATTAGCAACCTTGGTCCATTGTGCCGTAGCCAGCTTGGTTTCCAACTGGATAATTTCTTTGGCGTGCACTTGCGGCGCACTATCATTGATAAAAGCCAGCATTTTGGCAACATGAATTTGGTAGGCATTAAGAGTTTTAGCCAGTTGGTGATCATCTTTTTTTAAATAATAATCGCGGTCGGGAAGTCCCAAGCCATCTTGATAAAAATCGGCTACCATAACGCTGGAATCTTTGGCATCCTGATGAATTGCCACACTGTAAGGCATCGCAATTTCATCGCGTTGCAGTTGTGCCATCAGTGCCGGAATTTGCTGTACCGAAGTTAGCTGTGCTACTTTTTTCAATAACGGTTCAAGCGGTGTGATTCCTTGCTGGTTTAGCTGCGACTCATTCATGAATTGTTGGTAAATGGTTGCGATTTTGACTACCGATGAATTTGCTTGGCTGTGTTCACCCTTAATTTGCGATTCAATTAAGTTATGCAATTGCTCAAGAGTTGTCTGGCGCAGTTCATTGAATGCTCCCCACGAAGATTTATCGGCTGGAATTCGGGTGTTTTTTAGCCACAAACCATTGCTGTATTGATAAAAGTCATCCTGTGGGCGTACGCTTAGATCTCGATTAGTCCGATTGATTCCAGAAACCAAGGTTGATTCCGGAATATTACTTGTTGCAGCACAGGCAATACTGCCGCCGATGGCTAATATCGCGAGAGTAATTATTTTTTGTTTCATAGTTAAACAATCTTGAAATGATCAGAAGATGCTATTCTATAGTAGAATAAATAAAGTTGTGCAATAAAATTTGACTAAAATATTAAATAGTGATATTATATTGGTATAACTCTTAAATAAATAGTTGTTGGATTTGCATTAATGAAAAAATGGCTTCATTCCAAACTCCATCCGGAAATGGATTTTAATTGTCGGCGGATGGTCATTGTTGGCTGGTGGTTGATAATTATTCCGCTGTGCGAGGTTGTTTTTGATCGGCTATTTGCCTCATTCAGTGATAGTTGGCAATTTCAAATTCATAAATTATTATACGTGATTTTGATCGGTTTGAGTTTTCGTCTTTGGGGAAGGGCAGATAGCAATATTGCGCCAGCAAATATTGCTCAGCCGTTGTTAAATTTTAATGCCATTTTTTGGCAAAGTTTTACTTTATTAACCGGTGCATTGGTGTTTGGCAATCAAGCCGGACTGATCTTGCCATTGGCGTACATTTGGGTGGGAATTTCTTTTTATTTATGGGGGCAGCTGCTCGTCGCTAAATTGCGTTATGTGGGCTGGGCTTATATTGCGAGTGGTTTACTTACGCTGATATTGAATTCCCATAGTAGTTATTCGTGGTGGCGGATAGAAATAATCGCTTTTGGTCTGAGTTATCTAATGCTTGGACGCTGGTGTCAGCGGCGCTTGAGATAGTCCGCACGATTTGTTGATAAATATTAATAGTGATTTTATAAGGTAGTAGACATGGAAAATCAAACACAAAAAGAAGCATTGCGGCAACTGAATCTTATTCAGCAGGTAATTCAGGGCAATCACCGGCTTTTGTTTAATGGTCGCCGGTTGATCGTGATTGGTGTGATTTTGGGGTTAATCCCACTATTTGAACTGGGATTGGAACGTATAATTCCGGAACAGTTGGAATCGGTTTGGCAAGTTGTGCTGCGAATTGGCTTTTATTATGTAATTAGTTTTTTAGGAATAAAATTATTTGCCAAGAAGAAGCAGCCGAGCAAAAGTTTGTTGCCAACTACATTGAATAAAGCTTTTGAATTGCACGGGGTAATCCTCAAAGTAATGGCGTTATTGGATGTGGTTTTGGGATTTTGTGGCTATGCCGATTTGATTTTGCCGTTAAATTTCATATTATTGGGGTTGTTATTTAATCTTTTTTCTCGTTTTACTTTGAACGCGTTAGCCGTCGTTTCATGGAGTTATATTCTATTGGGATTATTGGGGATAGCCGGGCACAATTATCTGGCGGAAAATGTCTGGCAGGTTGAGCTATATTATTTAGGATTCAGCTATATTTTGATGGGCATCTTATTGGAACGCCGCAATCATGCATAATTTGGAACTGGATGAGGTGCTGCACCAGCCACAGCGCACGCGGATAATGACCTATCTATTGGCATTTGGTCGGAGTGATTTTACCAGCTTAAAGAAGGCGCTCGAATTAAGCGACGGGCAGATGACTACCCATATGCGGGTATTGCTGGCAAAAGAATATGTCCACCAGTATAAATCCTTTTATAATAACAAGCCGCGTACCGAATATGAAGTCAGCGAATATGGTAGTTTGCGCTTCAATAAATACCTTGACAGTTTAAAATATATTTTGGAACAAGCCGGTGGTTAGCCCAGTTGTTCCAATTGTTCCTGCAATCCAAGCCATTGCAGCTCTTCCTGTTCAAGCTGGGCTTGCGTGATATTTAATTCATTCAGCAAGGTCGAATATTTAGCCAGATTTTCCGGCTGCATTATTTTTGGATCGGCTAGTTCGCCATTAATTAAGGAGATGGCCGTAGTTAATTGCTGCATCTGCTTTTCAGCCAAACTGATTTGCTGACGGATTTTGGCACTTTGTTTGCGCCGCTCGGAATTATTGCCGCTGTTAGCTGTGGCTGGAGTGGCGTTTACCGACGGCGTAGCCGAGGTGGTATTTGTAGTGACAACTTCCTTTTGCAGCAAATATTTTTGATAATCGCTAAGATCGCCGTCAAAAACCTGCAATTGATTATTTTCAATCCAGTAAAAATCGTCAACCACTGCATCGAGTAAAAATTGATCATGCGATACCAGCACCACTGCGCCATCGTAATCCTGTAAACTAAGCGCCAATTCTTCGCGCATTGCCATATCCAGATGGTTGGTTGGCTCATCAAGGAAGAGAATGTTGGGTTTAGTCAGGATGATACCCGCTAATACCAACCGCGATTTTTCACCACCCGAGAAATTTTTAAGGGAATTGAAACTGATTTCGGCACTGAATCCGAACCGGCCAAGATAGTTGTAGACCTCCTGAGTGGTCATTTGCTGGTTTTGCCGCTGGATATAGTTAAATGGAGTATCATTTGCTTCTAGTTGATCAATACTATGCTGGGCAAAATAACCGATTTTCAATTTAGGATTAACTTCAATGGTTCCCGCCAGTAAACTTCCGCCATCTAAAATTGCCTTAATTAAGCTGCTCTTGCCTTTACCATTTTTACCCAGCAACCCAATGCGGTCGTGGGCGAAAATTTGTAATTTGGCATCATTGATTAAGATTTTATCGCTATAGCCAATTGTCGCATCGGTGATAGTTAGCAGTTTATTGCTGACATAATCCGGGGCAAAAAATTCGATGGAATAGTCGCGTTCATTACTAACTACGTTAGAGACCTGTAATTTCTCAATCATCTTCATCCGGCTTTGGGCCTGTTTGGCTTTTGTGGCTTTGGCTTTAAAGCGGTCAACGAAGCTTTGCAAGTGATTTATTTTTGCCTGCGTCCGCTGTGCAACTTTGCGTTGCAATTCTTCCTGCTCGCTGCGGGTTTTTTGGTAACGTGAGTAATTGCCGCTGAACAAATTTAATTGTTGATTATAAATTGCTACCGTATGGGTGGTAACATTATCCAGAAATTCACGATCATGGGAAATGATTATTGCCAGACCGTTATAGCGCGACAGCCAATCTTCCAGCCATAATACCGTTTCGATATCCAAATGGTTGGTCGGCTCATCCAGCAATAATAATTCGCTGGGATTAAATAATGCCTTGGCTAAATTGGCGCGCATTTGCCAACCACCGGAAAATTCATGCAATGGTTTTTGCAATTCCAGTGGCGAGAAGCCTAGATTAATCAGTAATTTTTCAGCTTGTGAGGGTAATTGGTAATATTCCGGCAACTCAATTCGTTGTTCTTTATAGTGTGGATTGGCAAGCAGAACATATTCCATTAACGGTGTATCCGGCGCTTCAATTTCCTGCTCGATATAGCTGATTAAAGTATTGGCTGGGAGCGTAAAATCTCCGGCATCACTATGAAGGTTGCCCAAAATTAATTGCAGCAGCGTGGTTTTGCCGACGCCATTATTACCGACCAATCCAACTTTTTGTCCGCTATAAAGCTGCAAACTGGTATTATTTAGTAACACTCGCCCACTATAGCCAACCGTGATATTTTTAAAATTTAACATTATTTTCCATGAAAAATTGATTACCGGAAAACGGAGTTTAGCAAAGTTAGAGTAGTGCTGTCAAAAATATGGCGTAAATCAATGTAAAAAGCCAAAATTGAGCTTGCATTTTATTGATTTGTAATGCTATAATATCGTCCCTGCTACCCTTGTGTGTGGCGGGATTTTATTGGTCAATTGTAACCAAGCCCTTGATGTGCAAGCATTTTGGGTGTAATAATTAGAAAGGTAATAATATAATGAGTCTCGGATTATTAGGCCAAAAGCTGGGAATGACTCGTGTATTTGCCGAGGATGGTTCTTCCATTCCAGTAACTGTGTTATCGGTTGCTGCAAATCGCGTAGTTCAGGTTAAAACCCAGGCAACTGACGGTTATGATTCAGTTCAAGTTGCTTTCGGTAGCAAAAAAGCTAACCGTGTAACTAAGCCGTTAAAAGGTCACTATGCTAAAGCTGGCGTTGAAGCTGGTTCGGCATTGCAAGAATTCCCTTTAACTGCTGAGGAAATTGCTCAGTATCAGCCAGGTGCAACTATTTCTGTAGAGATTTTCTCTGCCGGTCAAATGGTTGATGTAACTGGTACGTCAAAAGGTAAAGGTTTTTCTGGCGTTATCAAACGTCATAATTTCTCATCAAACCGTGCAACACATGGTAACTCTGTATCACATAATGCACCGGGTTCTATTGGTCAACGCCAAGATCCAGGTCGTGTATTCCCAGGTAAAAGAATGGCGGGTCACTTAGGTAATGTTAAAGTTACTACCCAAAATCTGGAAGTGGTTCGTGTTGATGCCGAACGTGGTTTATTGCTGATTAAAGGTGCGGTACCCGGATCTAAAGGCGGTAAAGTTGTAGTTCGTCCAAGTGTGAAGGCAGGTGCATAATGGAATTAAAATTAGTTAATATTCAAGGTGCTGATGCCGGTGTGGTAAATGTTAGTGAATCAGTTTTTGCTCGTGATTATAATGAGTCATTGGTTCACCAAGTTGTTACTGCATATTTGGCAAATGCCCGTAGCGGAAATCGCAAACAAAAATCTCGCTCTGAAATAGCGAAATCTACCAAGAAACCGTGGAGACAAAAAGGTACTGGACGTGCACGTGCTGGTACAGCTTCTTCTCCAATTTGGCGTGGTGGTGCGCGGACATTCCCGAATACTCCTGAAGAAAATTTCTCTCATAAAGTAAATCGTAAAATGTATCGTGCTGGTATGGCAGCTATTTTGTCTAAATTAGTTGCTGATGGTCGTTTGGTAATTGCCAATGACATCAATATTGATACTCCAAAAACTAAATCTTTTGTTCAAGCGTTAAATAATATGTCTTTGGGCAATGAAACAGTGTTGGTGGTGGTTGATGAGTTGACTGAAAATGTATATTACGCATCACGTAATTTGCCAACTGTATTAGTGTTGGAAGCTCATCAAGTTGATCCATATAGCTTATTGCGTTGCAACAAAGTTGTATTTACTCAAAAAGCAATTGAACAAATTGGGGAGCAATACTCATGCTAAAAATGGATTTATATAATGTATTAATTTCTCCGATTGTAACTGAGAAATCAAATAATTCAGCAGAAAAATACCAACAGGTAGTTTTTAAAGTATTAAAACAAGCTAGCAAACCAGAAATTAAAGCTGCGTTTGAATTAGCTTTTAATGCTCAGGTTGATTCTGTTCGCGTGCTAAATGTTCATGGTAAAGCTAAACGTTTTGGTCGCTTCAATGGCCGTCGCGATAACTGGAAAAAAGCTTATATCAGCTTAAAACCGGGTCAAGACTTTGATCTTTCTGCAAATCAGAAATAAAGGAGCGCTAAAACATGGCTATCGTAAAATTAAAACCAACTACACCAGGACAACGTGGTGTAATTAAAGTGGTTACGCCAGGTTTACACAAAGGTAAACCACATGCAGCGTTAACCGAATCTCAAAAACGTGGTTCAGGGCGTAACAACGCCGGTCTTATTACCGTGCGACATAAATGTGGCGGTCATAAACAACAATATCGTATTATCGATTTCAAACGGAATAAATTAGATATTCCGGCAACAGTTGAAAGAATTGAATACGATCCTAACCGTACTGCGCATATCGCATTATTGTGCTATGCTGATGGTGAACGTCGCTATATTATTGCGCCTAAAGGACTTGAGGCTGGACAAACTGTGGTATCTGGTGCTGATGCACAGATCAAAGTTGGTAATACTCTGCCGCTAAGAAATATTCCGGTTGGTACTACTGTTCACTGCGTTGAAATGCAACCAGGTAAAGGAGCTCAATTGGCTCGCTCTGCTGGTACTTCAGTTCAATTGCTGGGTCGTGAAGGTATTTATGCTCAGTTGCGCTTACGTTCAGGCGAAATCCGCAAGGTTCACTTGGATTGTAAAGCGACTGTTGGTATCGTTTGTAATGACGAACACAGTCTGCGCCAATATGGTAAAGCTGGTGTGAAACGCTGGTTGGGTATTCGTCCTACCGTGCGTGGAGTTGCAATGAATCCGGTTGATCATCCACACGGTGGTGGTGAAGGTAAAACTGCAGCAGGTATGCATCCAGTATCTCCATGGGGCCAAAAAACTAAGGGTTATAAAACTCGTAGTAATAAGCGTACTGATAACATGATTATCCGCGATCGTCGTCGCAAATAGTAGGTAAGGAATAAAAATGGCACGTTCATTGAAAAAAGGTCCTTTCATAGACCATCACTTAATTAATAAAGTGTTAACGGCTGTAGAAAAAAGTGACAAACGTCCAATTAAAACTTGGTCTCGTCGTTCTACAATTTTGCCAGAAATGATTGGTTTAACCATCGCTGTCCATAATGGTCGTGCTCATGTGCCGGTGTACATTACCGATAACATGGTGGGTCACAAATTGGGTGAGTTCTCATTAACTCGCACTTTCAAAGGCCATGCAGCCGATAAAAAAGCTAAACGCTAAGGAGTAGAAAATGTTAGTAAAAGCTT